>JAOZSU010000088.1:0-5397 GCA_029939475.1 Mycoplasmatota bacterium
GAAAGAATTTATTTAACAGTTACAGCTTTAAATAGATATTTAAAATACCGTTTTGACCAAGATGATAACTTGCAGAAAATTTTATTGAAAGCTGAAATTTCAAATTTTAAACGCCATAGTAGAGGACATCTATACTTAACTCTTAAAGATGATAAGAGTCAAGTAAGCGCAATTATGTTTGCGTCAAATACAAAATCATTAAATTTTAATCCTAAAGATGGAGATAAGGTTATAATTGAAGGCAATGTATCTGTTTATGAGCCCTATGGAACTTATCAAATATATATAAACAAAATGGATTTAGATGGAGTAGGGAACCTCTATTTAGCTTATGAAAAATTAAAGGCTAAATTAGAAGAAATGGGTATGTTTAAAGAAGAACATAAAATGCCTATTCCGAAATACCCTAAAGTCATTGGAGTTGTGACTAGCCCTACAGGAGCGGCTATTAGAGATATTATTAATATTATAAATATCAGATACCCTCTTGTAAAAATAATCATTTATCCTGCATTAGTCCAAGGAGTTAATGCCAAAGAATCAATTTCTAAACAAATCAATTTAGCTAATAAAGATAATTTAGTTGATGTTTTAATAATTGGACGTGGTGGTGGATCTATTGAAGATCTTTGGGGGTTTAATGAAGAGATAGTCGCTAGAAGTATTTATGCATCGAAAATTCCTATTATATCAGCAGTTGGACATGAAACGGATTTTACGATAGCTGATTTTGTAAGTGACGTAAGAGCTTCAACTCCTTCACACGCAGCTGAACTCGCAGTTCCAAGCAAAAAAGATATATACAAAATTTTAGATAATAATATTAGAAGAATGGAAGTATTGTTAAATCAATATATAGAATCGAAAGCCAAACATTTTAGCCAAATAATTGAAAACAATTATTTTAAAAATCCAAGTAAGATATTTGAAAATAAAAAACTATCGATGATTTATCTTGAAGAAAGATTAAATGCATATCAACCTAAAAAACAAATTGAAAGCTATAAGAATACAATAACAAATAATAATAGACGTTTAAATCAAGCGATTATTTCTATTTTAAACGAATCTAGAAATAACTTCATTCGCTTAAATGAAAAACTAGATTTAGTTAATCCTTTAAGCATTATGAAAAAAGGTTATACTATTGTAAAACAAGATGATGTTATTAAAAACTCTATCAATGATGTTTCAGTTGACAAAAAAATAACAGTGAGTTTCTATGATGGAGAATTAGATTGTAACGTATTAAAGAAAAGAGTGAGAAAATGAAAGAATTAACTTTTGAAGAAAAGATGAAAGAATTAGAGGAGCTAATTAAAAAACTTGAATCTGGAGATAACTCTTTAGATGAATCAGTTAAACTATACAAAAAAGGTATTACTTTAGCTAAAGAATGCCATCAAGAATTAGAAGAAGCAGAGAAAGCTATTCTTGAATTAAGAACTGAAAACGGCTTAGAAGAATTTAATAAATAAATGGTGATATGATGAATTTACTTGAGATACAGAGCCCAGAATTCATAAAAAAACTAAGTATTGAAGAATTAAACGAATTAGCTTGTGAAATTCGTAGTTTTTTGATAGAAAACATTTCTAAAACTGGTGGACATTTAAGTCCTAATTTAGGAGTGGTTGAACTTACTATAGCATTGCATAAGGTATTTGATTCTCCTAAAGATAAATTTATCTTTGATGTGGGACATCAAACTTATGTACATAAAATATTAACTGGAAGAGCTAAATACTTTTCAACCTTAAGAAAATTTAATGGCCTTTCAGGATATCAAAAACGCTCTGAATCAATTCATGATGTGTGGGAAGCAGGTCACTCTTCAACCGCAATAGCAGCTCTAGCTGGTTTTGAAACTGCAAGAGTAGCTTCAGGTGAAAAAAACCGCAATATAGCTATCGTTGGAGATGGCTCGCTGAATTCAGGACTAGCTTATGAAGCTCTTAATTATCTAGGACATTGCAAAGGCTTAGCGCCAATTATTATCTTAAATGATAATGAAATGAGTATTTCTAAAAATGTTGGTAGAATGTCAAAACTTTTAAACAATCTTAGATCTTCCAAGATGTATCTAAGAGCCACAAAATCAAAAGCTAGATTCCCTAAATTTTTATATAACTTAAAGGTTAGATTATCTAATATGATTAGAGGCTTTGCTAATAATATTTCCTTATTTGATCAATTTGGGTATTCTTATTATGGACCAATCGATGGACATGATATAAAAACATTGATTAAATTTTTAACTATTGCGAAAAGAAAATCTCAACCAATTGTTATTCATATAGTTACGAAAAAAGGTAAAGGTTATTTACCAGCTGAAGAAGATAATTTAGGTGCTTGGCATGGAGTTGGACCATTTGATATAAAAACAGGTGAATTCTTAAACAAAATACCAGAAAACATGGCTTCTTGGAGTAGTATATTTAGTGAATTGATTGAAGATTACGCAAAGAATAATGATAACTTCAGAGTCATTATTCCCGCTATGATTTATGGGTCAAGCCTTTTAGAATTTGAAAAAAAATACCCTGATAGAATCATTGATGTAGGTATTTGTGAGTCATTCTCAGTATGTTTTTCAGCTGCTTTAGCTTTAAATAATATGCAGATATATATTCCTATTTATTCATCTTTCCTACAAAGAGCTTATGATCAAATATTACATGACCTTGCAAGGCAAGACATTAAAGTTGTCTTTGGAATTGACAGATCTGGAATTGTAGGAGGCGATGGTGAAACTCACCAAGGCCTTTATGATATCGCTTATTTACGCCATATACCAAACATTGAAATAGTTCAACCTTCTAATATGTTAGAAGCTAAACAATTGCTTGATTACGCATTTAATTATGCGCGTCACAGTGTAGCTATACGCTATGCTAGAGGCAATACTTTACGTCAAGATTTAATTGAAACTTCTAAGATTACTAAACCTTTGTGGCATGAATTTAATCAAAATGCAAAAGTTAATCTAATAGCTTATGGAGATAATTTCCAAAGGATGAAATCTTATATATTTGAAAATAAACTTCCTGTTAATCTATATAATGCTCTATTTATTAAACCTTTAGATGAAGAGACAGTTTCCAAAATTCTTAAATCTAGTTTGCCTACCTATGTTTTAGAAGATGTAACTTATATTTCAGGACTAGGGTCAGCTATATTTGAATTCGCACAAAAGAATGACTTACCTGTATCTAAATTAAGAATCATTGGTCTACCTGATGAATTTATCCAACAGGGAAGCAAAGAAGAAATATACGAAAAATACGGATTATCAACTGAACAAATTATCAATAAAATTCTCTAATTTGGGGTGAGACAGTTTGTTAAAACATTTAAGCATTAAAAATTATGCGATAATTGATAAATTAGAATTAGACCTATATAATGGTATGACTGTTTTAACTGGTGAAACAGGTGCTGGTAAAAGTATAATCGTAGATGCTATTTTATTATTATTAGGTGAAAGAGCTTCTAAAGAAATGATTTCTTCTTCTAAAAACAGCGCAGAAGTTATCGGAACATTTGTTTTAGATAATAAAAAAATTAAAAATATTTTGAAAAAGTATGAAATTGATTTTGATGAAGAAATTGTAATTTCAAGAATTATATCTAAAGATAATCGCAATATTATTAAGATTAATAATCAAAACACATCGATTAAAGTTTTAAAAGAATTAGCTCTATATTTAGCTGATATTCATTCTCAATTTGATACATCTAAATTAATAAACCCTGAAAATTATTTATCATTGGTAGATAATTTTCGCAAAGAAAAAACAAAGATATATATATCAGATTACAAAGATAGTCTTAATAATTATAAAAAAGAACTATCTAATTATTACAAATTATTACAAGAAAAAGAAGATACATTGGCTCAACTTGATCTCTATCAATTTCAATTAAATGAACTAAGTAATTTATGCCTTGAATTAGATGAAGAAGAATCTTTAAATGAAAAGATTAATCTTCTAGAAAACGTTGATAAGATAAACACAGTCTTAGAAACATTTAATTCCAGCATGAATGAGGGAGAATTATTGGATAGAATCTATATGCTTAAAAATGATTTAGATTCAATCTCAGCTACATCTTCAGATTTTAAATCTCTTTCAGAGAGATTAAACGATGTTTACTATGAATTAAGTGATATTCAACAATCACTTACGGACAAATTAGAAAATTTGGAATATAATCAAGCTGATTACGATGAGTTAATAATTAGATTAAATTCTTTAGAAAAAATAAAATCAAAATACAATAAATCGATTAAGGAATTAATTAAATATCAAGCTTTTCTCGAAGAAGAAGTTGAAAAAGCTAATAATTATGATGAAATAATCTTAGAACAACATACCCTAGTAAAACAAAAATATGAGCAATTATTAAGTGATGCTTTAAAATTGAGAAGCTTTAGAAAAGATCTCGCAAAAAAAATCACGAAAGAGATTAAAGAAACCCTTCGTGATTTGGTTATTTTAAACGCTGATTTTGAAATTCGTTTTGATGAAGCGCTACCTAAAGACGAATTAGATGATTCATTGTTTAAAGAAAACGGTATTGATAGGATAGACTTCTATATATCAACTAATTTAGGCCAACCATTAAAACCATTATCAAAAACCGCTTCTGGTGGGGAAATGAGCAGAGTGATGTTAGCCTTTAAATCTATTTTTGTTAGGAGTAACCAAATTTCTACAATTATATTTGATGAGATTGATACAGGAATTAGTGGTTATATTGCAAAACAAATCGCAAATAAGATTCAAGAAATAGCTAAAATATGCCAAGTAATATCTATTACTCATATTCCTCAAGTAGTAGCCACAGGAACTCATCATATTTCAGTTAAGAAAAAAATAATTGATAATTCCACTAAAATAACTGTATCCTATTTGAATTATGAAGAAAGAGTTCTAGAAATAGCTAAAATGATAAGTACTGGTAAAATAAGTGAAGCTTCTATTGAAAGTGCTAAGGAATTACTAATTTCAGGATAAAAAAAAGATGATTTTTAAAAAGTCATCTTTTTATTATCCTTCTAATACATTAATAGCTCCAATAATAGCTGATATAAATAATCCTAGAATCATTCCTAACGCAAGGATTAAAATAATGATTCTACCAACTCTACTCTTTGTTGGATTGAAGGCTCTTCCTTCAATATTTCCTTCATATTGGTTGCTCTTTTTTGGTTTGCGTACTTTAGACTTTGCCATAGTTTTCACTCCTAAATATTTATCACTCAATATATTATAAACTAAATAGCTTGAAAAATAAAGTGTTAATTTTAGGTTCTGTAATTTTTTAAGTAATCAATAACCTCTTGAGTTAAATGATTAGGGGTAGAAGCCCCACTTGATACAGAAACTACTT
>JAOZSU010000089.1:0-2469 GCA_029939475.1 Mycoplasmatota bacterium
AGCAAACCTAACATCAGTTCTACCGTCATAAGCAGTTTTTATAGCTTCTGTAATGTCTTCTCCAGAACTAAGAACGCCGATTATTTCATTATTTATATCATATAAAACTATGTTATGCCAACTAATTATTTTTATATTTCCTTTAGCATCTATAATCTTGTTTTCATAATATGTAGCAAATCCTGATTTAGTTTTAAAAGATTTTTCAAAACTTTTTTTTAAATCATCCCTAATATCTTTAGGAATAAAGTTATCAAACCAATTTTTACCTATTAATTCTTTTTCTTCTGCCTCAAGAATTTCACAACCTTTTTTATTAATCAATGTTATTTCACCTTTTGTATTAATAACTAATATCATCACTCCTGCAACATCAAGATACATTTGAGCTAAATTTCTCTCATGTTCAAGTATTTTATTAGATATTAATGTTTTATTAAGATTGTCTAACATGTTATTAAAGGATTCAGTTAGTTCGCCGATTTCATCGTTTGATACTTTGAGATTTTTCTTTGTTAAATTTCCTTTCCCTACTTCTTTTATATATTCATTAAGTAATTGAAATGGTTTGCTTAAAAATTCACCTACTATAAGTGAACTAATACCAATTAATAAAACAAGACCCAAAGAGACAATCATTATTGATTGAAATTTTGCTTTTATTAATCCACTTAAAGCTATATCTTTATCAATAATAAATAAAACACTCCAACCTTCTCCTAAGTTTCCTTCTGAATGATCTATCGATTCACTACTACCACCAAATTCAATTTCATCTGAATCAAATGTTATATTTATAGGCGCAATTGAAACAAATTTATCTATATTATCGATAGTTATTTTTTGACTAATTGCATCTCTTTCATCTAAGTATTCTAGCAAAATAGGATTAACTTCTTCTGATAGAGGTTCCATATTTTCTCCATCAACAATTAATCCTTTAGTTCTAACAATAAAGTATTCACCATTGTTTATTAAATCATGAAATTTAGAAACTGAATTCTCAAAAATATATGCTATGTTATAATTGCTTTTTAAAATCCCTATAATATTATCCGAATCATTATAAATAGGTACAACAATCCCTAAAACATAGCCATCAACACTATTGTCATATCCTCTATCATCGATATAGACGATACCTTCTCCATTATTAAAAGAACCTTGCCACCAATATTTTTGGCTGTGAGCTAAAGTTGTTAGTTTACTTGTAGAAGAAATCATTACTCCATATTTGTTTGTTAAAAATATTTCCCCATATAAATTTGGATATTTTTCTTCTTGAGCTTTTAAAAATAAAGAAACATTATTGTCTGTTCTTTCTTTAATAAAAGGATCATTTTCATCGTCAATACTCATCCAAGTATCATTTAAATCAGTAATTAAATTTTCTCTATCGGTAATCGTTAAAGAATCATAATAATTATTGCTTGAAATTAAAGAGTCTTTTATTTCATCAGTTGAAGATATAGTTATGGTTAGTCTAACTAAATCCATTAAATTATTTTCTATTGTTTCAGAAATGTATTTAACATTTTCTTCGTTTTTTAACAATTCTGACTTAGTCACAGATGAAGAATCAAAGTGAAAAAAAGTAATTAGTCCTAAAAATAACATAATTAGACCCATAGATACTACAGATATAAAAAACTTATACTTTAATTTCATAAGATTAACACTTCCCTTTTATATATGACTTAATTAATTAAACTAATTGATTCATTCCTCCATTAATTTTAATCTTCTTTTTTCTCCAATAATATTTCAATAACTTTTTTAGCGGTTTCCTTATACCAAGGAACATCCTTATAATCATTCATACTTTTAATTACTTTATCTAAATAATCAGTTAATCCTTGGTTGGCTATTAAGCATAAAGCATTTCTTTTTATAATACTTGCGCCTTTCCAACTAGAAGCATTTTTACCATAAATCTCTTTATATTCTTTATTTGAATATCCTAATAATTTCGATATATTAACATTCTCAATACCACTAGGTTCAAATTCCTCATGTATATGAAAATCAATTCCATAATTTTTTGGACAAACCTTTTGGCATATATCACAACCATAAATCATTGTTTTAATACTATTGATTTCATCTTTAGTAAATGGTTTTTTTTCTTGAGTTAGGTAGCTAATACATTTGTTTTGATCAAAACCATTATCTAAAGCATGTGTAGGACATGCTTCAATACATAAGTTACAATCCAAACAACTATCATATTCTATATAGTCTTTTTTTATAGGTATATCTACTAATACGGTAGCTAAATATGTATAACTACCATATGTTTTATTGATTAAAAATTGATTTTTACCTAAATAACCAATCCCACTTAAATATGACGCATATCTCTCATCTACAAAAGATGTATCAACACTTGCATATGAATTTATTCCTAATTCAGAAAACTCTTTTACTATATTATCTAAAATATTTTTAAATACTAAATGATAATCAATT
>JAOZSU010000089.1:2479-5361 GCA_029939475.1 Mycoplasmatota bacterium
GGAGAGATAATAATAAAATGATTGTAATGTGCGTAAATGATAATCAATATTATAACTATATCTAGATAAGACACCATATCCTTTTCCAAGCCATTTTACTTCTTTACTTGGATATGCTATTCCTAAAGTTATAATTGTTTTATATGGTTTAAATAATTTTTCATTATTATATCCATCATCTAAATTTAATAAACTGCGTTTCTTAAGATATTCATCTATTGATACAAACCCAAATATTTCGACGTATTTAGTTAAGATATTTATAATTTTGTTTTTCATTTAAATCTCCTTAAATATAGGATAACTTAAATCTTATTTAACAATAATATCAATATTATTATATCACGTAAGTTTTAAATTTTTCATTATGTTGTTATCATATGTCAATATCTGTCGTGTTCATGTTTATTACCCTATTTTTTTGTTTTTATATTTCTCGATTATTTTATCTAATGAATAAACTATATTATATATTTCCATGAAATTATCACTTAGTTTTCTCTTATAAAAATATCCTTTTAAAACCAATTCTCTATCAGATAAGTTCCATCTCATAATATCAAAAATAGGGTGACTTATAAAAGAATCTCCATAATCAATTAAGCCTATAAATTTAAAATTACTATCTACATATGTATGAGATAATGCTGGATTAGAATGTAATAGTACATACTGATCTACTTTTACTATCATATCAACTAGTTTTTTACCTAATTCTTTAGCCTTTTCTATTTCTGAATTTGAGATATTTTTTATTTTCTTCAAATTTCTATTAAATCCATAGTTAAGTCTGTTTTTTACATCTTCTACTGTCTTATCAACTGGAAATAAATTTGACTTTATAAATATATTTTTATCTAAACTATGAATTTTGTATAGAGTTTTTCCCAAATCAAATAATATATTTTTTCGTTTTTCTAAGTCCACATCTAAATATTTTAAAGCTTTTCCTTTAATTTTAGTCATACAAATATATTCAATATCTTTATATTTGCCATAGCCAAAAACTTTAGGAGATTTTATTTCTTCATGTTTTTCTAGTTCATTAAGAAAGAATGTTTCTCTTTTAAGACTAGTTTTATTTCTTAATCTATTAGGCCTTTGAACTTTTAATATAATCTTATCATTAATAGAATATACTCTTGCCTCGCCACCTGTTTCATCAATAAAATCAACTTTATTAACATCATTTACATATTCCTTAACTATTTCTAGAACAGTATTTTCTGGTAAAACTAAATCTAAAGCATCAGGTTGATAATAAATTATTTCATTCATTGTATTCTCCGTTTCTAATAAAAATAGCGGGTATTTATCTAGATTATACCTATAATTTATTTTAATTAAATTTATCTCTAATATATTGGTTATTAGGTGATTTTTTACTGAATAATGATATAGCTTGAGTAGGGCAGATATTTACACAACGATAACACAAAGTACATTTGTTTTCTGTTTTTATTAAATTATCCTGAATATATAAATTATTCATCGGGCAAACTTCAACGCATTTTTTACACATTATACATTTATCATGGTTTATATAAAGACGTTTTCTTAATTTTTTAAAGAAAAGCTTACTAATACCTCTTTGTACGATAAATCCAAGAAATCTAGAATAAAATCTTTTGCCCATTTTAATGGTTTTTCCAGATTTTATTTTATCTACTATATCTTCTATTTTCTTATCAGCTTTTATAATTATCTTATCTATTTTTTCATTTGAAGGTATTTTAAATAAAAAGAAATCCGATATATTAACCGGCATATTAATATGTATACTATGAATTAGTTTTACATTAACTGATTTTAATTTATAGTAAGCTAAAGACCCACCATCTCCACTAAATGACATTTGTGTAGCTATAGCAATAATATTTTTATTTCTAAAATCTTCTTTATATTTATCTAAAAATTCTTGCATAATAAAAGGCATCATACTTGCGTGAATTGGGTAAGCGATAATTATAGTTGAAGCTTCTGATATTGCTTTATGATAATCAAAATTATCATGTTCAATTGATTGTTTTGTAAATATAGATTCTTCATATAGAGAACTAAATCTATCAATAACATATTTAGTATTACCTGTACCTGAAAAATATAGATAAAGATTAATCATAGTAACACACCCTTACTTTTTTAGCCTTTTTTTCATTATATCATAGATATAATAATTATTAAAAAAGCATCTTTTTTAAACAATCAATTGGATATTGTGTCAAACGAACTGTATCTAGAAGCTGATGAAAAAAATAGTATAATACCTTTAAATAATAAATTTGGAGGTTGAGTGATACCATTTTCTTGTAGTTTTGTACCATTAAATCTTTGTACCAATTATACACTTTGTATATTATTAAGTATATATTGTACGGGAGAATAACCTCCTAAAGTTAATCTTATTCTTTCATTATTATACCAATATATGTAATTTTCTATAGTTGATATTAGTTCTCCTAAAGTTTTAATTTTACTCAGATAAATTGTTTCGCACTTTAATGTGCCAAAGAAACTCTCTACTACTGCATTATCATAACAGTTTCCTTTAGCACTCATACTTTGTATAATTTTTGATTTCTTAAGTTTATCGTCTATTGTTTCATAATTAGTTACATAATAAAAAAGTTTACTTCTCGAAAGAAATAAACTTAACTAATGAAAATGGGTTGTATGACCTATTTTGCTACAATCAAAAAAACTAACTAAAGATACTATAAATATCATAACATAATCCACGAAAAAAAAGAACCACCGTATGGTGGCTCATATCAAACTGTTATTTCTTGTCTTGTCATTACGGAGTTTTACTCTAAAATCACTCGTGTTCGACGGAGTTTTACTCTATTTCCAACGGAGTTTTACTCATTTTCGGACGGAGT
>JAOZSU010000002.1:0-16986 GCA_029939475.1 Mycoplasmatota bacterium
ATTCTCAAATACCTGAATAAAATTATCACTAGGAACTAGAATATCATTGTTATGTGCAATAATATTTCTAATTTGTGAAGCTTGTTTTAAAATATCAAAATTATATTTATTAGAAATTAATGGATTCTTACCGCTCTTTTTTATTCTATAAATCGTTGACATAAAACCCGAATAAGAAAACCTATCTTGATTATATTCTATTCTTAAAAACTGTTCTAATTTGTTAAATATTTCAAGAAATTCCTTCTCTTTAGTCATAAATTAACTCCTAACTCATTGCGTCTAATATTGAAATTGTATATGTATAATCAGTTAAATTAAGTTCTCCAAAAGAAACACTATTTTCAATACTTTCTTTTCCTAAATAATTAAATATTCTATCTAATAAAGCTTCAGAAAATTCTCTTTCACCTAATGAATATTTGTTTAATGTAAATACAACATTCATATTTAATATATTAAAATCAACATCGAAAACCATGATTAATGCAGTTTCTTTGTTTAATATTTTATTAGTACTTCCACTTATAGTAATAACTATTTGATTCGCATCGTTTAATTCTGCATAAGCATAATTAATACTATAATATTCATTAGTAAAAATTGATTCACACGCATCACTTGTACAATCTCCTAAAGGATCATACTCCTCATTCAAATTTTTATGAATTGAATCAAGTATTATAAGATTTAGAAATTCTTCAGTTATAGTGTATTTATCTTCATCACTTGCCATTACTAGAGAAACTATTTTTGTTTTCGCATAAGATAAAAGATCTCCAGATGTTGTATAAACATCTTGAGGTAAATCAGATTCAGTAACTGAATACTCAATAGTATTTATAAATGACAATGCATATATTGAAATAGCTGCCAAAACTATTATTATAAATAATAATAATTTTTTTATTAATTTAATCATACATATACCTCCATTTAATATTTATATGTATCTATATTGTAACAAATAAAAGTCTCAAAATAAACAAAAGGTTGTGTTTAATTTCACAACCTTTCATATTTAACTAATTAAATTATACTAACTCAATAATAGCCATTGGACAAGAATCGCCTCTTCTTGGCCCAATTTTATAGATACGAGTGTATCCACCATTGCGTTCTTTATATCTAGGTCCTAATTCAGTAAATAATTTTTTCATCGCAAATGTATCATTTATCTTAAGATCTCTTACTGTTTTTTCTGCAATTCTAGCTGAATTTAAGTCGCCTTTTTTTGCAAGAGTAATTAGTTTTTCAACTGTTCTTCTTATTTCTTTTGCTTTAACTACAGATGTTTCTATTTTCTCATGCATTATAAGTTGCGTAGCTAAATCACGAATTAGTGCTTTTCGATTAGAACTATTACGATTCAGTTTAGTATATCCTCTACTAGCCATTTTTTTCCTCCTCGATTTAGTGTTTAGCCAAGCTTAAATTCATTTCTTCAAGCTTTTGCTTCACTTCTTTTAATGATTTTTTACCTAAATTTCTAACTTTCATCATATCTTCTTCAGTTTTTTCGATTAATTCACCAATAGTATGAATTCCAGCTCTTTTTAAACAATTATAAGATCTAACTGATAAATCGAGATCCTCGATTGGTTTTTCAAGATTGCGGTTTTTCTCTTCGCTTTTTCTCTCAACCATAAAGTCTTCTTCAATTTCTGTCTCTGATAATTCAACAATTGTTTGTAAATGATCAATCAACATTTTAGAAGCCATACCTATTGCTTCTTTTGGGTAAATAGACCCATTTGTCCAAACTTCAATTGTTAATTTATCATAATCTCCAGAATCTTCTACTCTAGTTTTTTCAACATTATAATTAGCTTTTACAATTGGTGTATATATGCTATCAATTGAAATATCATTAACATCATCTCTGTAAACAGCATTATTCTTTGCGCTAACATAACCATTACCTTTTTTAGCTTTCATAACCATTCTAAGTTCTTTTCCAGCATTAACATGACAAATGTAATGATCTGGATTGATTATAGATACTTGTTCATCAGCTAAAATGTCACTTGCGTATACATCTTTAGGTCCAGTAACAGTTATATCTAAACGTTTTTCAATTTTAGGGTCTTTATTATCAATTGATAATATAACTCCCTTTAAATTTAATATAATTGCAGTTACATCTTCTACTACATCCTCTATAGGTGTAAATTCATGTACAACATCGTCAATGTTTACATTTACAATTGCAGCTCCAGGTAAAGAAGACAATAAAACTCGCCTTAATGAATTCCCGACGGTGATTCCAAATCCTCTATCTAGAGGGGTAATTACAAATCTTCCATATGTATCGTTTATCTCTTCGGTAATAGTCTTAGGTTTTTCGAATTTCAAGTCCTTCATTGGCTACCTCCTAACCACGTGGTCGTTTTCTTGGACGACATCCATTATGTGGAATTGGTGTAACATCTTTGATAGCTGTAATTTCTAATCCCGCAACTTGTAAGCTTCTAATTGCCGCTTCGCGACCAGGACCTGGTCCTTTTACTTCAACTTCAACTTTTTTAACGCCATTATCCATAGCTGACTTAGCAGCAGCTTCAGATGCTAATCCCGCAGCAAAAGGAGTTGATTTACGGCTACCTTTATAACCTATTGCGCCAGCTGAACTCCAAGCAATTGCGTTTCCATTTACATCAGTAATTGTTATGATTGTATTATTGAAAGTCGAATGAATATGTGCAATACCTGTTGGGATATTTTTTTTCACACGACGTTTCGTTTTTACATTACGTGCCATTTAATTCAATCTCCCTTCTTATTTCTTCTTATTAGCCACTGTTTTTCTTGGACCTTTACGTGTTCTTGCATTATTTCTAGTATTTTGTCCTCTAACAGGCAAGCCTCTACGGTGACGCATTCCACGATATGAACCAATCTCCATCAAACGTTTAATGTTCATTGCTCTTTCTCTTCTTAAGTCACCTTCAACAGTATATTTTTGAACTTCTTGACGAATTTTTACAATCTCTTCATCAGTTAAGTCTTTTGTTCTTTTATCTTCTGAAATACCAGCAGCTGCTAAAATTTGTTGAGATTTAGTTCTGCCGATTCCATAAACATATGTTAATGCTATTACTACTCTTTTTTCTCTTGGTATATCTACTCCTGCGATACGTGCCATAACTTCCTCCTACTTCCCTTGTCTTTGTTTGTGTTTTGGATTTTCACAAATTACAAACACAGTTCCATTACGTTTTACTATTTTACATTTATCACAGATTTTTTTCACAGATGGTCTAACTTTCATACCATTACCTCCTAAAATCTTTCTATAATATTATTTCATTCTATATGTAATTCTTCCACGTGTTAAATCGTAAGTAGATAATTCTACTTTTACTTTATCGCCTGGTAAAATGCGTATGTAATGCATGCGGATTTTACCAGAAACGTGGCATTTGATGCGGTGGCCTATTTCTAGCTTAACAATAAATTGTGCATTGGGAAGCACTTCTACTACAGTTCCCACCATTTCAATAAAATCGTCTTTTTTTGCCAAATAAATCACCCCTTTAAAGTGTGGTTAGAATCTCATAACCAGTTTTTGTAATTAATATTGAATGTTCATAATGTGCGGATAATGACTTATCCCTGGTTACGGTTGTCCAACCGTCAGATAAAACTTTTACTTCTTTGTTCCCTAAATTTATCATTGGTTCAATTGCAAATGTCATTCCAGACTTCAACAATAGGCCTCTATGTGGTGGCCCATAATTAGGTATTTGTGGATCTTCATGTAATTGTCTACCAACTCCATGTCCAACAAATTCTCTTACTACTGAATAACCTAAGCTTTCTGCTTTTTCTTGTATTGCATGTGAAATATCTGATAACCTATTGTTTTCCTTAGCATATTCTAATCCTGCAAATAGACTCGCTTTTGTTCCTTCCATTAACTTTCTAGCATCTTCAGAAATATTACCGCAAGCATAAGTCCAAGCGGAATCTCCGTGATAACCTTTATATATAGCCCCGATATCAACGGAAACGATATCTCCTTCTTTTAACTTACGTGTAGGACTAGGAATTCCATGAACTACTTCTTCATTAATAGATATGCAAGCAGATGCCGGGAAACCATTATAATTTAAGAATGATGGAATAGCATCATTTTCACGAATAACTCTTTCTACAATTTCATCTAATTCTTTAGTAGAAACTCCAGGTTTTATTGCTTTAGAAACTTCATGATGAGCTAAAGCAACAATACGGCCCGCTATTTTCATTAATTCAATTTCACGATTAGATTTTCTTGTTACCATTTTTTTTCACCTAATTTACTAACTATATCATTGAAAACTTCTTTTGTAGTTTGTTCGCCATTAATAACCATTAGCAAACCTTTTTTTTCATAATATTCTAATAGTGGTTTTGTTTTTTCCATATATATTCTAAGTCGATTCATTACAGATTGTTCTAAATCATCATCTCTTTGAATTAATGGATTTCCACAAATATCACAAATACCTTTTACTTTTGGCGGATGATAATCAATATGATATGTTTGTCCACAATGTGAACAAACTCTTCGTCCAGCCATACGTTTCAACAATACTTCATCACGAACTTCTACATTAATAACCGCTGTTAGAGAAATCCCTATTTCTTTTAACATGCTATCTAATGCAACCGCTTGAGCATTAGTTCTAGGATATCCATCTAGCATAAAGCCATTAGGATAATTAGTATTTTTTAAAATATCTCTAACTATATTATTAGTCATTTCATCAGGGACCAAGTTGCCTTGAGAAAGGTACTTTTTAGCTTCTTGTCCTATTAAAGAATTTTTCTTTATTTCTTCTCGATAAATATTACCAGTAGAAATATGATATAAATTGTAATAATCTAATAGTTTAGTTGCTTGTGTACCTTTTCCGGCTCCTGGTTTCCCCATAATTAATAGGTTCAACATATTTTTTATCTCATGAATCCAGTATATGCTTTATCTTGCGTATCTGTTTCTATTTGTTTAGCGGTTTGTAAAGAAACCCCAACGATAATTAGTAATGATGTACCTCCTATTCGAACAAATGATTGTCCTAAAATATAAGAAGTAATAATTGGGAGTGTTGCAATAACTATAAGATACAATGCTCCAATAATTGTAATTCTAAATAATGTTTTTGTGATATATGCTTCTGTTTCATATCCTGGTCTAACACCCGGAATATATGCATTTTGTTTTTGCAAGTTATCTGCCATTTGCTCTGGTCTAATAACAATAAATGTATAAAAGAATGTGAAGACAAATATCAACAAAATATATACAACTAAACCAATAGGATTAGAATATCTAAATATTTGATTCATCCAATTTGTTGCACTAGGTCCTAGTGTAATATAATTAAATACTGTTGTTGGTAGCGACAAAATAATTGATGAGAACACTACAGGAATAACTCCAGCTGAATTAATTTTTAAAGGAACATTAGATTCTGATTTCCCTTTAAATTTAGAACTAGCTGGCCTATTAGCATATTGAATTGGTATCTTTCTTACAGCAATTTGCATATAAGTAACCAAAATTAATACCACAATAAAACTCAACATATTAACGCCAAACAGTACATATCCCGACCACGATCCTTGAGCTGCATAAACAGTGCTCATATTTCCTGATGGGTCAGCAATATAATATTGAATCAATGATGTAATTGTTCCTGGAAAAGCCATGATAATACCACCAACGATTAACATTGATGAACCATTACCAACACCTTTTAATGTGATTTGATCAGCTAACCAAATCATAAATGCTGTTCCAGCTGTAAGTACAATTGCAATGTAGAAATATACTAAGAACCATAAATTTCTACCGTTTTCTGTAGCCCATTGTTCAACACCAAACTCAAACAATTGAGTCTGCGAAGCATTGAACGCAAAGGTCATCGCTAACGCTTGTACAAATGCTAATCCAATTGCAACATATCGATTTAATCTCGCGATTTTTTTCTTTCCAGCATCACCTTCAAGGCTCCATTCTTTAAGCGCTGGTATAATATCCATTTGTAACATTTGCGTAATAATAGATGCAGTAATATATGGACTGATACCTAATGCAATAATAGAGTAATTCTTTAAGGCGTTACCAGAAATAGAGTTTACAATACCTAAGAAACCTGTATTATCAAATAATCCTGATAATGAACTAGCATCAATTAAAGGCATTTTAACATAAGTAAGCATTTTGAAAATTAAGTAAGCTAATAATGTAAATGCTATTTTTTTTAATAACTCTTTATTCTTAAAAATCTTTTTTAGAGTTTCCATTATATCACCTCTGTTGTTCCACCAGCATCTTTAATTGCTTTTTCAGCAGATGCAGAAAATTTGTGGGCTTGAACAGTAAGTTTTACTTCTAATTTTCCTCTTCCTAAAATTTTGATTCCATCTAATACTTTTCTTACCAAACGGTCTTTTACAAGAAGTTCTGGATTAACAACAGTTCCTTCAGGATATTTGTTTAATGATTCAACATTAACAACAGCGTACTCTTTTCTAAATGGATTTGTAAATCCTCTTTTTGGTAAACGTTTAAATAGTGGAGTTTGTCCACCTTCAAACCCTAATCTTACTCCTCCACCAGAACGTGAGTTTTGACCTTTTTGTCCTCGCCCTGATGTTTTACCATTTCCAGAACTAGTTCCTCTTCCAACTCTTTTTTTATAATGAGTCGCTCCTTGATTCGGTTTTAATTCATGTAAATTCATAAATTACCTCCTACTCTACTTAGCTTTTTCGACTACAACTAAATGACTAATAGTATTAATCATTCCTCTAATCATGTCGTTATCTTCTTTAACAACAGATGAGTTTCTTTTTGTAAGTCCTAAAGCCTTTGCTGTTTTTACTTGATTAGGTTTATTCCCTGATAAACCTTTTACTAATGTAATTTTTACTTTCGCCATTATTTGAGTACCTCCTCAGGAGTAAGCCCTCTCATTTTAGCAACAGTTTCAACATTTCTTAATTCTTTAAGTCCTTCTACAGTTGCTCTTACTATATTAATAGGTGTATTAGAACCTAATGATTTACTTAATACGTCTTCAATTCCGGCTAACTCCATTACAGCACGTACTGGACCACCAGCAATAACTCCTGTACCTTCTACAGCAGGACGTAAAAAGACTTTTCCAGCACCAAATTTACCAGTAACTGCATGTGGTATTGTAGTTCCAGTAATAGGTATTTGAATAATATTTTTCTTTGCATCTTCGATTGCTTTTTTGATTGCGTCAGGTACTTCACCAGCTTTTCCAGTTCCGAAACCTACTTTACCTTTTTTGTCTCCAACAACTACTAATGCAGAAAAACTAAATCTTCTACCACCTTTTACAACTTTTGTTACACGACCGATGCTGACAACTCTTTCTTCATAGAGTTTAACTTCTTTTTTTCTTGATTTCTATTTCTTTTATTTCTTCTGCTTCTAGAATTACTGTAGTTATTCTTTTTGTTTGTACTTTGAGCAGTTTTATTATTTTCTTCCATCTAGTTAACCTCCTCTTCCTAGAATTCGAGCCCTGCAGCTCTTGCAGCATCAGCTAATGCTTTTACTCTTCCGTGATATAAGTATCCACCACGGTCAAATACTACTGATTTGTATCCTTTTTCAACTGCTAATTTTGCAATTGCTTCACCAACAGCTTTGGCTCCTTCAATATTTGAGCCATTTCCATTTTTCATATCTTTTGAATTTGCTTGTGCTAATGTTTTGCCGCTTAAATCATCTATTAATTGTGCATAAATGTTTTTGTTAGAACGAAATACATTCAAACGAGGTCTTTCTGGCGTACCTTTCATATTAAATCTGATACGACGATGTCTTTTAATTCTTTGTTTATTCTTATTTATTGGTTTAAACATATTATCACCTCGCTAATTACTTAGCTGTTTTCCCTTCTTTACGACGTACATGTTCGTCTCTATAACGAATACCTTTTCCAAGATATGGTTCAGGTGGACGAACCTTTCTAACATTGGCAGCAAATTCACCTACTGTTTGTTTATTAGCACCTTTGATATGAACTTCTGTGTTTTTATTTTTAGGAATTTCTACTTCAATTCCTTCTGGAATTTCCATTTCAACTGGATTAGAATATCCAACATTTAATACTAGTGTTTTTGAATCTTTCAATAAAGCACGATATCCTACACCTTTGATGTCTAGGATCTTTTCATACCCTTTTAACACACCAATAACCATATTATTCAATAACGCTCTAGTAGTTCCATGCAAAGCACGGTTGCGTAAAGAATCATTAGGTCGGGTTACAGAAATTTGTTGATTATCAAGCTTGATTGTCATATTTTCATGAAATTTAAAGCTTAGTTCACCTTTTGGTCCTTTTACAACAACAAAATTATTATCATTTATTGTAACAGTAACCTCTTTTGGAACTGTAATCGCTTGTTTACCAATACGACTCATAATTTTCTTGCACCTCCATTATAATTACCATACATATGCTAACACTTCGCCACCTATTTTTAATTTTCTAGCTGCTCTATCAGTCATTAAACCTTTAGATGTAGAAATAATAGCTATTCCTAATCCGTTAAGAACTTTAGGAAGATCGTCAGTTTTAGCATACACACGTAGACCGGGTTTGCTTATTTTTTTCAAACCTCTAATTACTCTTTCTTCATTTTCTAAATATTTTAAAGTTATTCTTAAAGTACCTTGTACTCCATCATTTAAGCGTTCAAAATCAGTAATGTACCCTTCACGTTTTAAAACCGTTAAAATTTCAGCTTTTAATTTCGATGCTGGAACATCTACTGTTTTATGTTTCATTTGATTTGCGTTGCGAATTCTTGTAAGCATATCCGCAATTGGATCTGTCATTACCATATAATAATGCCTCCTTCCTTAACCTGTAGGAAAATTTTCTTACTCATAATGATTACCAACTTGCCTTCTTAACTCCAGGGATTTGACCCTTGTAAGCTAATTCTCGAAAACAAACACGACATAATTTAAATTTACGATAAACAGCATGAGGACGTCCACAACGTTCACATCTTGTATAATTTCTTACTTCAAATTTTGAGCCGCGTTTCTGACTTACTTTTTTTGATGTTTTAGCCATATAATCCTCCTTATCTTCTAAATGGCATTCCGAATTGTTTTAACAATTCATATGCTTCTTGATCTGTTTTAGCCGTGGTAACAATAACTATATCCATACCACGAATTTTATTAACTTTATCGTAATCTATTTCCGGAAATATAAGTTGTTCTTTCACACCGAGTGTATAATTTCCTCTACCATCAAAGCCTTTTGGATTAACACCTCTAAAATCTCTAACACGTGGTAATGCAATAGTAATTAATTTATCGAAGAAATCAAACATTCTTTCTCCTCTTAATGTTACTTTGCAACCAATTGGCATTCCTTCACGAAGTTTAAAACTTGCAATAGATTTTTTTGCCCTTGTAATAAGTGGTTTTTGCCCTGTGATTTGTGCTAATTCATTAACAGCATCATCTAATACTTTTGGGTTTTGGACAGCATCTCCAGCACCAATATTAACAACTATTTTACTGATTTTTGGAGCTTGCATGATAGAAGTATAATTGAATTTTTCCATCAAAGCAGGTACGATTTTAGCTTTGTATTTTTCTTGTAATCTATTCATTTTTTACTCCTCTCACTTATCCAAAATTTCGCCAGATTTTTTAGCATATCTTACTTTAACTTCTTTATCTTCTTTTCTGACTTTTTTAGTAATTGTTTTATAACCTATTCTTGTACGTGTTTTTTCCTTTGGATCAATTAACATAACGTTAGATATATGGATAGGTCTTTCAACTTCCATAATTCCTCCATCAGGATTTGCTTGTGAAGGCTTTAAATGTTTTTTAACTTTTGTAAGTCCATCACCTTCTAAAACAACACGATTGCTTTTTCTTAATATTTTAAGAATGGTACCTTCTTTTCCCTTATCTGCACCAGAGATTATAACGACTTTATCGCCCTTTTTTAATTTCATATTCCGCGCCTCCTTATAATACTTCTGAAGCTAGAGAAACAATTTTTGCAAATTCTTTATCTCTTAACTCTCTTGCAACAGGGCCAAAGATACGAGTTCCTGTAGGACTTTTATCATCTTTGATAATAACTGCTGCGTTGTCATCAAATTTTACGTATGAACCGTCTGCACGACGAATTGCTTGTTTAGTTCTCACTATTACCGCTTTAACAATCTCACCTTTTTTTACTACACCACCTGGAGTAGCTGTTTTCACTGTAGCCACAATGATATCACCTATTCTTGCATAACGACGTCTTGTACCACCCAATACTTTTATCGTTAATATTTCACGAGCACCTGAGTTATCAGCTATTTTTAATCTAGTTTCTTGTTGTATCATCTCAAGACCTCCGACTAATCTATTTTTTCACGTTTTTCCACTATTTCAATTAAGCGGAAACGTTTTGTTTTTGATAACGGACGACTCTCAGTAATTTTAACTACATCGCCAATATGTGCTTCGTTTTTTTCATCGTGAGCTCTGAATTTTTTAGATGAGATAACTCTTTTATTATATAAAGGATGTTTTTTATACGTAGTAACTAAAACTGTGATTGTTTTATCATTTTTATCGGAAACAACAGTTCCAGTAAATACTTTTCTTTTTATTGTATTTTCCATATTGTGCCTCCTTATTTACTTTCTCTCTCAGTAAGAACGGTTTTCATTCTAGCAATAGTTTTTTTAACGATTCCAATGCGTGCAGTGTTTTCTAATTGACCAGTAGCTTGTTTAAATCTAAGGTCAAACAATTCTTTCATAAGATTATCAATTTCTTTTAATATATTTTCGGTGTCCATTTTGCGAATGTCTTTAGCATACATCATTTTGAATCACCACTTTCTCTTTTAATTAACTTAGTTCTAATAGGTAATTTATGTGATGCAAGCCTTAAAGCTTCTTTTGCAGTAGCTTCATCAACACCAGCTACTTCAAATATAACTTGACCGGCTTTAACAACAGCTACCCATTCTTCAGGTGAACCTTTACCTGAACCCATACGAACTTCTAAAGGTTTCTTTGTTTTTGCTAGATGTGGGAAAATTTTAATCCATACTTTCCCAGTTCTTTTCATATAACGAGTCATAGCAATACGACTTGCTTCTATTTGGCGAGCTGTAATCCATGCACCATCAAGTGCTTGTAAGCCATAATCACCAAAAGAAACATCAGTGTTACCTTTCGCTTTACCCTCATAACTAACTCTATGAGGACGACGATATTTAGTTCTTTTAGGCATTAACATAATTACTTAGCCCCCTTTTTCTTAGAAGGTAATATTTCCCCTTTGTATATCCATACTTTAACACCTAATTTACCATAAGTAGTTTTAGCTTCCGCTAAAGCGTAATCAATATTAGCTCTTAAAGTATGTAGTGGAACATTTCCTTCACTATATCCTTCGCTGCGAGCCATTTCGGCTCCACCAAGACGACCAGAAATTAATGTTTTACATCCTTTAGCTCCAGCTTTTAAAGCTCTTTGAATAGCAACTTTTTGTACTCTTCTAAAAGATGCTCTATTTTCTAATTGACGCGCAATATTTTGTGCAACTAATAAAGCGTCAATTTCAGGTCTTTTGATTTCTACAACGTTTAAATATACTGTTTTTTTAGTAAGTTTTTCAAGTTTCGCTACTACAGCTTTTTTTGTTTCTGCATTTCTACCAATAACCATACCTGGTTTTGCTGTATTAACTGTAATAATAACTCTTTTTTTGCTGCGTTCAATTTCAATTTTTGAAACACTAGCATTTTTATATAAATCATAAATTAATTCACGGATTTTAATATCTTCATGTAATAAATCCGCAACTTCATTTTTATTCGCATACCATCTTGATTCCCAATCAAGGATGATTCCTATACGTTGCCCAATTGGATTAACTTTTTGTCCCATAAAATCCTCCTTATTCCTTCTCAGCCACTGTTAAGTAAATGTGACTGGATCTCTTCAAGATTTGGAATGCTCTTCCTTGTGCGTGTGGTTGAAAACGTTTCATTGTTTTCCCCTCACCTACATATATTTCTTTTACATATAAATTATCTTGATCTAATTGATAATTGTGTTCTGCGTTTGCAACAGCAGATTTTAATAATTTTTCTACAACTAGAGATGCTCTTCTTGGTGTATTTCTTAAAATTGCGTAAGCATCACTTACTTTTTTGCCTCTAATTAAATCTACAACCAAACGAACTTTACGAGGAGCGATTCTAATTGATTTAGCAATTGCTTTTGCTTCCATTATTTTTTACCTCCTCTTGCTACTTTCTTATCTGCGTGACCGCGATAAGTCCTAGTCGGAGCGAACTCGCCCAATTTATGACCTACCATATCCTCTGTTATATATACAGGAATGTGTTCTCTACCATTATGAACACCTATTGTTAGACCAACAAAATTAGGAAATATTGTTGAACGTCTCGACCATGTTTGAATTACTTTCTTAGAATTAGCCTTATTTGCAGCAACAACTTTTTTCATTAAGTGATCATCGCAAAACGGACCTTTTTTTATTGAACGTGACATATTGAGTTCCTCCTTCCTTATTTATTTCTTCTTCTAACGATTAGTTTATCGCTAGGTTTTTTATTTTTACGTGTAATTTTTCCAAGTGCTACTTTACCCCATGGAGTAAGTGGAGATTTATGTCCCACAGGTTGTTTACCTTCACCACCACCATGAGGGTGGTCTACAGGGTTCATAGCTGAACCACGAACAGTTGGTTTAACTCCCATATGTCTTTTTCTACCAGCTTTTCCAAGGCTTACTAAAGAGTAATTTTCATTCCCAACTTCACCAATTGTTGCACGGCAATTACTCAAAATTCTTCTTACTTCACCTGATTTAAGTCTTACAAGAACATATTTTTCTTCACGGCCTAAAATTTGTGCGCTTGTTCCAGCCGCTCTAATTAATTGTCCTCCTCTACCTGGATAAAGTTCAATATTATGAATTACTGTACCTACAGGAATATATTTTAATTCTTTTGCATTCCCTACAACGATATCTGCTTTATCACCTGATTCAATAGTCATTCCAACTTTTAAACCTTTAGGTGCTAATATATATCTTTTTTCACCATCAGCATAATGAATTAAAGCAATATTCGCAGATCTATTAGGATCATACTCTATAGAAAATACTTTACCAACAATTCCATCTTTATTACGTTTGAAATCAATGATTCTATATTTTCTTTTTGCTCCTCCAGCTTGATGACGGACGGTAATTTTTCCTTGATTGTTTCTACCACCTTTTTTCTTTAATGTAGCAGTCAAGGATTTTTCTGGCTTTTTCGCTGTTATTTCATTATAATCTAGCTTCGTCATGTGACGCGTGCCATTAGTTTGCGGTTTATATTTTACTATAGCCACTATTGTACCTCCTTTTAAACTTCGTAAATATCAATCTTGTTACCTTCTTTTAACGTAACAATTGCTTTGCAAACTGCTGCAGTTAACCCAGTGTATTGGCCAACTTTTTTCACTTTTGCTTTTGCATTAATGATATTTACCTTTTCAACTTTTACACCAAAGATTGTTTCTACTGCTTCTTTGATTTGAATTTTATTAGCTCTCTTATCAACTTCAAAAGTATATTTTCTTTCTTCTGAAAGTTTTGTAGTTTTTTCTGAAACGATTGGGCGTTTAATTATTTGATATTTATCCATATTAACTTAAAGCCTCCTCAATCTTTTTTAAAGCATTTTCTGTCGCAATAATTGTTTTTGTGTTCATGATATCGTAAACACTAACATGGTTATAAGTGACAGCTCTTAAATTAGGAATATTTCTAGATGAAGTTAAGATCATATCATTTAATTCATCTAAAATAACCATGGTTTTTCCTTCTGCTTTTAAACTATTTAATACTGTATCCATCTCTTTAGTCTTATGTGATGCAAGAATTAAAGAATCTACAGCGATAAGGTTATTTTGCCTAACTTTTTCAGATAATACTATCTTCAGAGCTAAACGTCTAACCTTTCTATTAACTTTATATTCATAATCTCTTGGACTTGGGCCAAATACAACTCCACCACCAACATAATGTGGTGCTCTTATTGTCCCTTGACGAGCATTACCTGTACCTTTTTGACGATATGGTTTTTTTCCGCCGCCTCTTACAGCTGATCTATTTTTTGTTTTAGCAGTTCCTTGACGCATTGCAGCTCTTTGTTGTTTTATAACGTCATAAATAACTTGATTATTATTATCTACAGCGAACACTTCGTCTTTTAAATTTATATTTCCAATAGATTCTCCTTGTTGATTTAACAATGATAATTTAGGCATAGTTTATTCCTCCTTCCGATAATATTATTTTTTTATCGCATTTTTTATTATGACTAATGATTTGTTTGGTCCTGGTACATTTCCTTTTATTAAAAGGATATTTTTATCTGCATCAGAACGCACTATTAATAAATTTTGAATGGTAACTTTTTCATGCCCCATTCTTCCTGGCATGTTTTTACCTTTTCTGATTCTATTAGGCGCAATTACACCCATTGAACCTACACCGCGATGATATTTAGATCCATGTGTTTTAAAACTTGTTGCTTGGTTATGTCTTTTAACTACACCTGCATAACCTTTTCCCTTTGATGTTCCTGTTACGTCTACATAATCACCAGCGGTAAATATATCACATTTTACCTCTTGGCCAACTTCGTATTCATCCATTCCAGATAAACGAATTTCTTTTACGTAGCGCTTAGGTGTTGTGTTTGATTTTGCAAAATGTCCAGATAAAGGTTTATTAACTATATTAGCTCTTTTATCCATAAAACCTAATTGAACAGCTGAATAGCCATCTGTTTCAACGGTTTTCTTTTGCAATACAACATTCGGTTCCACCGAAATTACTGTGACAGGAATCATTTTTCCAACTTCATCAAATACTTGAGTCATTCCTACTTTTCTTCCTAAGATACCTTTTGCCATGAGTACACCTCCTATTTAATTTTTTTTACTTCAAAACGATATCTACACCAGATGGTAAATCTAAGTGCATTAATGAGTCAATTGTTTTAGCTGTTGGATTCACGATATCAATTAATCTTTTATGAGTTCTTCTTTCAAATTGCTCACGTGAGTCCTTGTTAACATGTGGGCTTCTTAAAATTGTAAAAATTTCTTTTTCTGTTGGCAGTGGAATTGGTCCACTTACTTTTGCCCCTGTTTTCTTAGCAGTATCAACAATTCTTTTTGCAGATTGATCTAATAATCTATGATCATAAGATTTCAATCTAATTCTAATAACTTGATTTTTAGCCATTATTGTCCTCCTTTGCATATAATTTAGCTTATATACAGGCTCATTAGAAATTCCCTAACCTCCGACATAAAGCATCAATACAACGCTCATGTGTGTGTCAGCAACCTCCCAAATCTCTGCCTTCCTATTTACATAGGCTTTAATATATTATCAAATTTCTTTTTATAATGCAAGGATTTATTTCTCTAAATTTAGTTTTTTTTATATAAAAATTAAAAAATCATGAATTTCTATTAAAATCCATGATTTTTTGCATTATTTCATCATTAAATTGATTTGCATTTGTATTGGCATAATCTACCATAATTATTGGCAAATATATTAATAAATTATCAAAGTCTTCTGAATCTATTAAATAACTATTAAATCTTTTAGCTCTATTAATTAATGACCAATCGCCTAGCGCATTTAATATTCCAGAACCGCTCATCTGCATAGTAGTTACAGCTTGCATAACTCTAAATTTATTCATAGAGGTTGATTCATCAATATCGTTTACCTCTTCGTGTAAGTAATTTATCACAAAATCAAAATCATCTGAATCAGCCCAATTTGATCTAATGGAATCATCATAAGGTAAAACATATGTATTGGAATTAGTAAATTTTGAAATAATAATAACTTTTGCTTGAGTTCCGTTATTCGTTAATTGTCCATATGTTAACGAATCTAATTGATTAACATTGTATGCATATTCCAATAATCCATATTCATCTAACATATTATAAAACAAATTATAATCAGAGACGTTATTATAATCAACTCCATCAATATGTTGAAAATCTAATATCAAAAACTCACCTGGAGAATTGTTCAGAAATTCTGTTATTTCTTCTGCGATTAAATCAAATTCTCCTGAAATATAATTATGCTTTGTATACCATTTATCTCCATCTAAAGATAAACGTATATCCAAATATCTAACTCCAGATTGTAATAATTCAGTTGCTGTGGCTAATTGTGTTTTTGATTGTCGATAAATAAACCCTTTTACAAGAAATCCAGTTGTACCCTGCATAATAGAATTTGTTTCGTAAGGATCAAGTTTACTCATAATATTCATATCTTGAGTAAATGCATCATGTGCTCCTAACATCGCAACATCTATAACTTTTTTATCATAACTTACATTTTCACTCATCCAATTACTATAATCCGTATTTGTTTTATTATTTCTCAGTGTAATTATTGGTAAATTTATTAATAAAATCAACCCTATAAACACAAAAAGTATTACTAATATTTTTTTTAAAATATAATGTTTAGTTATCTTTTTCACCTTTATTATCCTTTCCCCAAAAATCATGTAATAAAATCTGTAAATTTTCTATTTTATTACAAATCTTTAAATGATTCCAGTTATCTGGGTATAGCCCCAGATATTTTCTTGTAGTAAAGCGATCATCAAATAAAATAGCTACTCCCCGATCGCTTTCTGTGCGTATTACTCTACCTACAGCTTGGATTACCTTATTTAAACCCGGATAAGTATATGCATAATCAAATCCATTACGAAATTCTATATCAAAATGTGAACGCAAAACATTATTAAACGGGCTTAATGCCGGCAACCCTACTCCTATAATTAATACCCCGCTTAATTTTTCTCCTATCAAATCAATTGACTCGCCAAAGATACCG
>JAOZSU010000002.1:16996-18889 GCA_029939475.1 Mycoplasmatota bacterium
ACGCCCATCACAAATAAAAATACCTTTGAATATTCTGACTCTTCATTGAATAAATCCATCATATTTTTTCTTTCGAAAAAAAACATCTCTCTTCTTTGGATAATAAAACTAACATTTTCAATTTCATCAGTTAGGCGTTCTTTTACCAAATTCATGTATACATAACTAGGAAAAAACAATATATAATTACCTTTTTTGGCGGAAACTAATTCTCTAGTAACTTGTATAATTTTATCTATAGAATCATCCCGGTCTTTATACCTAGTTGATATATCATCTACTCCTAGCAATAATAGATTATCTTGTTTGAAAGGTGATGAAAAAGCAATATCATCTCCATAATTATCAGTTAATAACGTCTTATAATAATGCATAGGCCTTAAGGTTGCGCTAAAAAAATTAATAGCTTCTATATGCTCATCAATTGTTCTTTTTATATTTTTAGAAGCATTTAAACATTTAATTGAAAGATGGATATCATTATTAATATTCTCTATTAAATATATAAAATCATCATCAAAATATTCATTGATTTTAAGAAATTTATTAATATTAAAATAAAATTCTCTTATTGTTTGTTTGTCAAATTTAATGTTTTCATCGGCAAAAATTTGATCTAATTTTCTTATTAATTGTCGCAACATTCTTATTAAATAAGGATTAACTTCTTCTTTCTTAATAAAGTCCACATCAATTAATTCTAAACTCGCTTCCGCAAATATATCTAAAATATGATTAATTTCGTATGTTGGATTTGGTTTTAAATATTTAGCTGTTTCACGCACTTTCACAAAATCATTTGCGATTAATTCGGCTGAATACATACTCCTACTTCTTGAAACTAAATTGTGTGCTTCATCGCATAATACAATTGGTTGGTAATAATCCATTTCAAAATATCTAATCAATTTAACTGTAGGATCAAAAACATAATTATAATCACAGATAATAATATCGGAATAGTTTGAAACATCTAAAGATAATTCAAACGGACAAACAGTATATTTTTTACCATATTTTATAAATATGTCTTTTGTCATAATTGTTTCATTTTTAAGCAAATCAGAAATAGCCTTGTAGACTCTTTTATAATATCCATTTGCATACTTACAAACTTCTGGGCTACAATCTCTTTGTTCTAATAAACACATTGAATCCTTTGCGGTTATTTCACAAGTTTTAGCTATTAATCCTTTTTCTTCAAGTAATTTAACAGTGTCTAAAACAACCCTTTTGCCATCATTTTTAGCAGTTAAATAAAATATCTTTTCTCTTGGTTGATTTATTGCTTTTAAAGAAGAAAATAAAGCAGCTACTGTTTTCCCTATTCCTGTAGGCGCTTCTAAATACAATATGCCTTTTCTCAAAGTGTTTTTGTAAATATACGCCATCATTTCTCTTTGATTCAAACGATATTCTAAAAAAGGAAATGTTATTCCTTTAATTGACTTTTGTCTGTTTTCTTCATGATGTTTTATTAGTTTAAGCCATTCAATATATTTGATAGCTGTTTTTTCAAAATATTTTTGGATAGCACTTCTTGTATAATGTTTATCAAATTCAACAAAATTCTTTCTATCTTTAACACTAACATAAGTTAATCGTGTATTTATGCTTCTTAAATTATTATTAATCAAATAAATATAAGCGTATAGTTTTACTTGCGCTAAATGGCTTGGATATGTTGATTCAAACAACTTATCAATATCAGCATAAGTTGATTTAATTTCTTCAATATACTTAACTCCATCTCGTATAATAATACCATCAATTCTTCCTTGAATTGTTAATTCGATTTCATCATCCGAAAAAGTTGTCGATAACGTTACTTCTTTTTGATCAGAGGCTTCATATAAGCTTTGCCAATATTGATGTATTTCTGTCCCTTCTTGA
>JAOZSU010000090.1:0-5275 GCA_029939475.1 Mycoplasmatota bacterium
GAACCGTAATATATTCAATATTTAATCCATGTTTTTTATAAGCCTCTATAAACTTCACATAATAATTGGACCATACCTCGTAATATTTTGGTAATAGTTTTCCACCATGGTTCATGTCATAATTAGTTTTCATCCATGCAGGTGGAGACCAAGGAGAAGCTAATAATGCGATGGACTGCCCAAGAGCGTTTTCTGAATCCTTAATTAGTGGAATCACGTATTTTAATTCTCTTTCTATATTAAATGATGATAAGTCAATATCATATTCATCAACATAATCATAATTCTCCAAACTAAAATCACAACTGTTGATATGTACTCTACCAATTGTGTATCCTAGTCCTTTATCTTTGTCGAAGTAATAATCGATTACTTTTTGACGAGTTGCTATATCTACTTTACTTAAGGTATAAGCTGCGGCTTCTGTGAAAGCTCCACCAAAACCTATAATCCGTTGAAATTTTTGTTTTAAATCAATTGAAATAATCATATCAAATTTATCTGCTCTTTTTATTATTAATTGATGCTTTTTAGAAGCATCTTTTGCTGTCTGATACTGAAAAAACATTGACATGACCTTCCAATCTATAACGTTTTCGTTACTATCTAAAACGTTTTCGCTGATAGTATAACATAAATGTAAGCGTTTTACCAGCATTTTTACATTTTTTTTATTAGATGTTTAAATAATAAAACTAAATTTATCAAAAAATTGCATTGGTTATCGTAATTTTAATAATTTTAAATTTAAAATATTGATTTTAGATTTACCTCTTTCTTATATATGTAAAAAAAGGCCTGATACCTTTGTATCAAACCTATGCTTTCAATATGGTGCGGCTGATGAGATTTGAACTCACACGCCAATTTGACACTACCCCCTCAAGGTAGCGCGTCTACCATTCCGCCACAGCCGCTAAAATTATTTCATCTTCGAAAATTGTTGAATTCCATTTTTATACTGTGGAAGATTTTCACCTTGTATTAAAGGCAATACATAATTGATAAATTCTTTAGTTATTCCGTTACCCTTAGAATTTATCATTGATTTTGAAACTTTTTTCTCAGTATTAGCGCAAAGATTTAATGGACGCAAATCATATGTTATTTCATATTGTTCTTTTGAAGAACGATTCATCACTACCATTAGGTTTGTCTTTTTACTAATAGCCGCTCTTACAGCTTGTCTACCAACTTCTATTGCTTCATTTACATCTGTTAAACTTTGAATATGTGAAGCCGCTCTTTGAGTAGAGCCAAATTCAACTGGACGAGAAGGAATTCCTAAATCAGCTGAAACCGTAGATGCTAATTTAGAGGCAACTCCCCCTAATTGAAAATGCCCAAAAGCATCTTTTAATCCTGAACTAGAAGAGATAAATATACCTTCTTCATTGCTAATGCCTTCAGAAACAGCTACTAAACACTGTCTTTTCTTTTGATAAATTTCACTTACTTCTTTTTTGAATTTTTCAATAGAGAAAGGAATTTCAGGAAGATAAATCAAATCAGGTCCAAAGCCGCTTAAGCTAGCTATAGCTGAAGCCGCTGTTAACCATCCAGCATGGCGTCCCATTATTTCTACTATCGTTACTTTACCATTATGATATGCATGCATATCATAAGAAATTTCCATAATTGTATTAGCTATAAATTTAGCTGCACTACCATATCCTGGAGTATGATCTGTAAACGGTAAATCATTGTCAATAGTTTTAGGAACTCCAATAATATAACATTCATAATTAATATGATTGAAATAATCCGCTATCTTAGCACATGTATCCATGGAATCATTTCCACCATTATATAGGAAATAACGAATATTATATTTTTTGAATATATATAATAATCTTAAATAATTAGTATCGTCTTCTTTAAAATCTGGTAATTTATGTCTAACAGACCCAAATGCAGAACCTGGTGTATGTTTTAAAAGTTCTATTTCTTCCTCAGATTGATCTTTGATAAAGATAAATTCTTCATTTAAAGCACCTTGAATTCCGTGTTTCATAATAATTACTTCATCTATAAAATCACTTTGTTTTTGTGCTTCTTTAATTACTCCATAAGCACTTGCATTAATTACTGATGTTGGTCCACCAGATTGCCCATATAATAGATTACCCTTTAATTTTGCCATATAACTCACTCCCATATTTAAATATAATATCATATTTATATCTAAAATATCCAGTTTTTTTTATGAATTTTCTTATTTTTTTATAATAAATTATAAGAAATATTCTGTTTATTTACTAATTTTATGATTATAGTATAAAAAGAAAATAAGTAATTGAATTATAGAAATCATAGTTATAAAAAATAAAGTAAACAAATTTATACTATTTATTAAATCTTGAAATATTTTCCAAAATTTTAATATATCCCAAGAATTGTAGCGAAAGAATCTTCCTATATATATTCCTAATCCCGCAAGAATGCTTATAATTATAACTATTAAATTTTTATATTTTTTCCATTTACTAGTCATTATATATTTATACAAAACAAGTAGTGAAACCAAACCAAAATATAATGATATTATTACTCCAATAAAAATTTGGAATAACATAAGATAGCCTTTAAAGTCCATAATATATTGGTATTGTATTGAATATATGATAAAGTCTTGACTGTTTAGATAAATAAAATCTGTAATAACATAATATGTATTAGGGAAAAATAATAGCCAAAATATGATTAATAAAGTTTTATATAGCTTATCTTTTGTTTTCAGGCTATCATATAATTTCATAAATAAAAATGGTAAAAATGCTAGAAAGATATTCCATGCTAGCATTAGGTTTAGTCCATTACGTAAAATTAAAAAAACTATCAATGAAAAGAAAGAATAAAAGAAAACTAAAGCAATTGAGATATATAAATCTTTATTTTTTAAATACATATACTTTATCTCCTAACTATTACATTAATATATTAATGAAAAGAAAAGGTGTAGTCAACACCTTTTCAATGAATTGATAATATTTAAAAGTATTTTAAAATTATATTTTTTATATAATTTTTAATTCTTTACCAACTTTTTCAAATACATTAATAGCTTTTTCTAAATCTTCTATTGTATGAGATGCGCTAATCATACATCTTAGTCTTCCCTTTCCTTTAGGGACTGTTGGGAATACAATTCCAGATACAAAAACTCCGTTTTCTAATAAAGCCTTAGAAAATTCCATAGTTTTTGCTTCATCGCCTATCATAACTGGGGTGATAGGTGTTTCACTATGACCAGTATCAAATCCTAGTTTGCTTAAACCTTCTTTAAAATATTTTGCGTTTGACCAAAGTTTATCAGTATATTCAGTTGAATTCATAAGCAATTTAACTGAAGCTATAATAGCGCCTACTGCAGCTGGAGGTAATGCAGTTGAGAAAAGGATAGGTCTAGCTCTATGCAATAACCATTCTTTAACATTTTTACTAGAGGCAACATATCCTCCGATTACACCAATTGCTTTTGATAGAGTTCCAATAATAAAATCAACTTGTCCATGAAGCCCATAATGATCAACTGTTCCGCGCCCTGATTCCCCTAACACTCCACTACCATGAGCATCATCTACATAGGTTAAACAATCATATTTTTTAGCTAAACGAACTATATCAGGTAGTTTAGCTAAGTCTCCATCCATAGAAAAAACACCATCAGTTATAATTAAGACATTCTTATATTGATTTCTTTTTTCTTTTAAAACTCTTTCTAAATCAACCATGTCAGAATGTTTAAATACAGCTTTATCAGCTTTTGAAAGCCTAACTCCATCAATAATTGATGCGTGATTTAATTCATCAGAAACGATTAAATCTCCTTTATTTACAATAGCTTGAATTGTTCCTATATTACAATTTAAACCAGATTGAAATACAGTTACAGCTTCTTCTCTTTTAAATTTAGCTAATAATAACTCTAATTCTTCTAATATATCTTGATTCCCTACTATTGTTCTTACGCTTCCTGTCCCTGCCCCATATTTTTCAACCGCTTCTATAGCGGCTTTTTTAACTTCAGGGTGATTTGCTAAACCTAAATAGTTATTAGAAGAAAGATTAATTACTTGTTTGTGATTTAAATCAATTACGTTAGTACAAGCTCCGTAGCTAATAGGAAGTATGCGATATACCCCTTGATCTTTTAATTCTTGAATTTGTTCATTAATATAATCTAGTTTACTCATTTATTTCATCTCCTGGGAATAATATGATTTTACCACAATTTTTACTTCCCATAATTTCTGCGGCTTCATTAATCTTACTCATAGGAAGTTTATGGGTAATTATTTTACCTAAATGAAGTTTATTATTATTTAATAAATCCTTAACTTTATTCCAAGTACCATAGATTCTTCTACCAGTAACTCCATATACATGAATTCCTTTAAATACTACATCATTAGTTACATCTAGTGATATATTTTCGTTAGGAATACCAAGTATTGCGAATCCTCCACCGTATTTCAAATACTTAAAAGCTGTTTCTATAGCTGTTTTATTTCCTGAGAAATCTCCAATTACATCAGCTCCCATGCCATTAGTATATTCCATTACCTTTTCATAAACATTCTCTGTAATTGGATTTATAATATAATCAGCTCCTAATTCTTTAGCTAGATTACGTCTAAAATCATTGATTTCTATAGCGATAACTTTTCTAGCATTATAAGCTTTGGCAACATCAACTGCAAGAATCCCTATTGGACCACAACCAAGTACAACAACATCTTTGTTTTCAATAGGAAAATGAGTAATAGTATGAACTGCATTACCTAATGGTTCCTGAAGACTTAGTTCTAATTGATCTTGGTTTTTATCATTAATAAAACAGTTTTTAGCTGGTATTTTGATGTAATTAGCAAAACATCCATCTACATCAACACCTATTACTTTTGTGTTTTGACATATATGTGCTTCTCCACGCAAACAAAACTCACATTTACCACAGGTAATATGTGTTTCTGCGCTTACAATGTCTCCAACTTTTACACGTGTAACATCTGGTGCAATTTTAATAATTTCCCCACTAAATTCATGCCCTACAATATAAGGCAAATGTAATCTGCTTCTAGCCCATTTGTCATACTCATAAATATGATAATCAGTTCCACAAAAAGAAGCTGTTATCACTTTAATTAAAACTTCGCCTGGTTCTAAAACTGTAGAGATGGTTCTTTTTACATAGGAAAAGCCTACATCTTCTTTGCCTTTTACGACAGCCATCATTTCTAGTTCTAAAACATCATCTGAAATCTGTGTCATA
>JAOZSU010000091.1:0-5112 GCA_029939475.1 Mycoplasmatota bacterium
CTTTTTTTAATCTATGAATAACCTGAAATAATTGTTTTATTTCAACTTCTGTTAATGCGCTGGTTGGTTCATCCATAATTATAAGTTCTGCATTAACTATTAAAGCTTTAGATATTTCTAACATCTGTTGTAACCCAACACTGAGTTCGCCAACTTTTTGATTTAAATCAATATGGATATTTAATTTGTTAAAGATTTCATTAGCTATTTCAGTTTCTTTTTTTACATCGATTTTACCAAATTTATTTTTGTATTCTTTATTTAAAAATAAATTCTCCAAAACTGTCATATCTGAAAAAACATTTAGTTCTTGGTTTACTATAGCTATCTTTTTCGCTTCAGAATCAACGATAGTTTTAAAGTGTTGTAATTTACCATCAATATAAATTTCGCCGCTATCCATTAAATAAATTCCCGTTAGAATTTTCACCAATGTACTTTTCCCGGCTCCGTTTTCTCCTACCAAAGCATGTACTTCATTGTTTTTTACTAAAAAATTTACATCATTTAATACTTTTACAGAACTAAATGATTTATTTATATCTTTCATCTCTAAACGCATAATTACACTTCCAAACCAAAGAAAACTCCTGAACGCAATATTATATTTGCATACGCTGTGTTTTCACCCGTTCTAATAATTACTTTACAGTTTGACGATAACTCTTTAAATTCATCATGAGTTACATAGGTTTTGTCTATGTCTTTAGTTATTTTATTGATTTCTTCTAACAAACTAGAATTGTTTTCTTTAATCTCTTCAGCCAAAATAATGCCCTCATAAACAATATATTTATCTAGTTCTTTTAATACCTGTAAAAATGAAGGGATACCATAGTCTAGTGCTAAATCAATTTTTTTTACGCCTTTAGGAACTGGCAAACCAACATCAGCTATACAAATTGTATCAGTATGGCCTAAATCGGCTATTACTTTAGCTATTTCGCTATTAAGTATTCCAACTTTTTTCATAATTTGAACTCCTTTTCTATTTGTTTATATGAAGTTTGAGCTCCAATATATTTACATGTTATAGAGGCAACTTCAATTCCTTTTTTAATTGCTTCTTTTAAGGACAATTCTTTAGCTATTCCTGAAGTAAAGCCAGCTACGAAAGAATCTCCAGCACCTGTAGTATCGACTACTTCTATTTTTTGTGAAGGCATAATGCAAACTTTGCCTTCATCAAAGTACATTACTCCATCTTTTCCAAGAGTTATTAATACTTTGCCTAAATTATCTTTTACTATCTGTTTTAAATCTTTGGAATTAAAAATAACTTCAGCTTCTATTTCATTAGGAATTAAATAGGTAACTTTATCAATTAATTCTTTTTTTAGTTTCATAGCGGGTGCAGGGTTCATAATAATTTTGATGTTTTTATCATAAGCTAAATTAATAAGGTATTCTATCGTGTTTAGATTAATTTCAGCCTGTGATACTATTAATTCAATATCAGGATATTTATTAAAGAAATTGTCGATGTCTTCTTTAGTAATTAAATCGTTTGAACCTTTAAAGACAACGATTTGATTATCTTTATTAGCTAATTGAATTATAGCTAATCCGCTATTTCCTTCTTTTACTAAAATTTCAGATTTTAAGTTTTTATCTTCAAAGTTTTTCTTTGCTTGATAGGAAAATATATCAGTTCCAACAGCGCCTAAAAATACTACATCTCTTTCAAGTGAATTAAGAATAACTGCTTGATTAGCACCCTTTCCTCCACTTAAGATATCATATTTATTACCAAACATGCTTTCGCCTACTTTAGGCAAATGGTCAATTTGATAAATTATATCGGTATTAATACTCCCTATAACTCCTATTTTCATTATAAAACCTCGCTATAATGTACTCTCCCTAATTATAAGTTCTGAATTTTGTACATATGTTTTTATTTTATCTTTTTTGTGATTTTTGTATTTATCATATGCTAAGTCGCACATTTCTTCTATCTTTTGATCTATTGTGGTAAGCCTAGGTAAAATATTTCTTGATAGTCTAATATTATCAAAACCAGCTACTCTAATTCTTGGAAATTCATTTTTATAATATAAATCATTAAAAAACGATTGAATTTTTATTGCTTCATTATCATTTCTAGCTATCACAGCTTCAATATTATGATTAATCACATAATTTTTTAAATGATTAAAATCGACACCTAATCCTCGATTATATTTATAACTATAAATATTGTGATTAAACTCCTTACAATATGTAAAATAACCCCTAATACGTTCTTTTACAGAGTTGCTTTCCTTTTCTCTTGAGAAAAACATAACTTCTCCTTTAGTATGTTTAAATACATGTTTTGTAAGAATATATCCATTTCTATAGTTATTTGTAGTTATAGATATTAAATTTCTAAAACTCTTATCTATTGATATAACAGGTATAGTGAAGTTCATATCTTCTACAACTAATTCTCTATCTAATTGAGACATAGTTGTTTTAATAATCAATGTCTTACCATCAGAAAATGCTAGTTCATCTAAGCGCTTAATTATATTTGTAAAGAAAGGATTATCAATATCTGGTACTAATACCCCGATAAAATTACTTTTTGATGTTCTTAATAATTGAGCATAGTTATTTCTAATATAACCTGTTTTTATAATTGCCTTTTCAATAATTTCTGCTTTAGTTTTACTAACGCTTTCTCCTCGTAAATATCTTGAAATCGTAGATTTACTTACGCCAGAAACTCTTGCAAGATCTAAAATTGTGATATTAGATTTCATATACGCCACCATTTTGGGAAGGTTCCCATTTTGTTTTATTATAATATTGAAAGCGTTTTTTGTCAATAGTAATTTTAGTATTTTAATAAATAATATGTAATCCGTTACATAAATTTCATTATTTTTACATTTTTGTATCATATTTATATAATAAATATAATTATTTTTTATCAAAAAAAATCGTAATATCCGATAAAGATATTACGATATATTTTATTTGATTTTAACTTTAACTTCATTATGACATGTTTTACATAAAACATATCTTTCACCTTTTATGCGCCTTACCTTTATAAGGCTATTACATACAGGACAGGTCACAAAGGTATGGTTTTTATCTGTTTTAGGTTTTTTTACCTTTGGTTTTTTTTGTTTAACTACTTTTACTGGCTTTACTCTTTTGCGTTTAAAAATTGATGTTATTTTTTTGAAGAAATTTTTTGTTTTATACAGCGTTCTCATAAACCAAGCGTTTTCTGTTTGCCTTTTACCAACTCTTCTCGAATAAAAACGAAATATCCATATAAGTATGATAACTATTTCAATTATTGCGAGCACTTGTGATTTTAAGAATAAATTTATTATAAATAAAATAAAATATAAAATCATTAGGAATATATTTAGTCCGTCTGAGCCATTTCTGCCTGCCATAAACCTTTGTAATTTCTCTGCTAATCTGTTCATCTTCTAACCTCTTCCAAATCCACTTAATATAAATCTAAAAAATAATTGTATTATATAAAAATAAAATATCCATTTTAAAACTCCAAAAATCATTCTACCAAAGAAACTAATTTCTATTCCTGTGCCATATTGTTGATTGTTTAATTGGTTGAAGAAATCCCTATATTCTTGATTAGTTGAATCTAATTCTATCGCTTTTCTAATATAAATTCTTGCGTTTTGTACTCTTCCGATATTTGCTAGACATACTCCGTATAGGTAATACCACTCGCTGTTTCTCGTTCTCATATTTGTTAAATAAGCTATAGCTTGAATAAATTGTCCGACTCTGATAAATTCTCTTATACTTGAAAATTCATCTTGGTTGTAGTTATTATTATAATAATAAGAATTATTCCCATTATAATTTCCTGAACGCATTTGTTTAATCTGGTCATATGCATTATTTATTTCAGCCATCTTTTTAGCTGCGTAACTATCATTGGGATTTACATCTGGATGATATTTTTTAGCTAAAGTTCTATATGCTTTTGTTATTTCTTTGTCTGAAGCATCTCGGGATACTCCAAGTATTTGATAGGGATTCATAATATTTCCTTTATTTAATGTTTTCTAGTCTATAATATAACAATTTCTTGTGATTTTTACATGATGTTTTTTTTTATATCTTCTGAATAAATTCAACTAGTAGTTTAGATAATTTTTTAACTGTTTTTTTACTTGTCTCAAGGACTTCTTCATGTGATAGTTTGTTTTTAGATATTCCTGTAGACATATTGGTTATAATACTTAGTCCTAAAACTCTCATAGACGCGTGTCTTGCGATGATTACTTCAGGTACAGTACTCATTCCAACTGCATCGCCTCCTAAAATCTTAAAAGCCCTTATTTCAGCTTTAGTTTCATAGCTAGGTCCTAAGTAACTTACATAGACTCCGTGTTGTAATTTAATGTTTTCTTTTTTTGCAATTTCATCAATTAACTCTCTAAATTTAAGGTCATAAGGTTCAGTCATATCAACGAATCTTTCACCTAATTCATAGTTATTTTCTCCTACAAAGGATTTCTTCCCATCATATTTATATGGTCAGTTATAATCATTATATCTCCGGGTTTAAAATCCAAATTCATTCCTCCGCAAGCATTTGTGATAATTAAGTTTTTTACTCCAAGACTTGAAAATGATTGTATCATTTTACGCATTTCTTCGTCTGATACTCCCTCATAGTAATGTTTTCTTCCTTCCATTACTAAAATAGGAATATTTTTAATATATCCTAAATACAAGGTTCCTGAATGACCTATTGATGTATCAGTTTCAAAATTAAAGATTTCTTTGTATGAAATTTTAGTTACTTCTTCTAAGTTATAGGTAAATTCATTAATTCCTGAACCAAGTATTATTAGAGTCTCAGGTATTTTATTAAATTTCTTTTCATTTATTTCTTTTAACATATTATCTCTCCATTATTTATTTTCTTAATTATAACATGTTATATTTTTAAAATGAAATAATATAATCGCATATAAAAAAGTCAGGTTTATTCTGACTTCTTTATATAAATAGAAAAATGGAGGAAATTAGTTTATATATTTCAATATTGTTTCTCTTATTATTTCATAGCCTTTTTGGTTTAAATGTAAGCCTTCAATAGTATATTTAGGATTTAAAACATCGTTT
>JAOZSU010000092.1:0-5081 GCA_029939475.1 Mycoplasmatota bacterium
AACAAACCTAATATCAATAACCCTAATGCTACAAATTTATATGGTAATCCAGCAAGTGGCAAAACAGCTATTGAGAAAGTTAACCCTATAGTTGAAAACATAGCTATAACGCATGGCGTACATCCATATGTCAATAAACCAAATATGTATGCAAAACCAGATACGAATGATCCTTTGCCTTCTTTACCGGTTAATTCAACTAATCCACTTGAGATGTTCCACATAAACGCACTTAAAGCGGCCATTATAATATTTAGTAAGATATTAATGATTACTAGGTATAAACCGTAATCATCAATCATTTTAGAATAATCCATATTTAATCTGTCTAACATAAAATATAATATTATAAACATTATAAATACAATTATTCCTCTTATAATGAATTTTTTTTGTCTTTGCATTGCAAATATTGTTTTAAACATAATATATCCTCATTTAAAAAGTTATGAATATTATATCATGTTTTTCATAAAAATCCATTAAATTGATTAAGCATTTAATATGGTAATTGTATCTTCATATACCTGTTTAATAGCGAAAGAAACTTCTGATTCTTCATCAATAGGAGTTTTTCCTTTGTTAATCAATTTTACAACGTTTTTATCATAAGGTATTTTGCCTACAAACGCTATTTTTAGCTCTTCAACATAGTTTTTAATTTTTAGAGTTAAAGATTCGTTTATATTATATTTATTAACACAAACAGCTATTTTAACTCTAAAATGTTTAGCTGTTTCAATAATTCTTTGTAAATCTGATAGTCCAGACAAGGTTGGTTCAGCTACAATTAAAACCATATCAACTCCACTTAAAGAAGCGATGACAGGACATCCAATTCCAGGAGATCCATCTATAATAACAAACTCCTCATCTGTAAGATTGCTTTTAAGATTTTCTTTAACTTCAGTAACTAACTTACCTGAATTGCCACTTCCTATGTTTAATTCAGCTGTAGAAAACAGCTGTTTTCCTCTATATATAGTCGTTTCCCCATCAATAGAATCATACATCTCAATCGCGTCCACTGGACAAACAAATTGACAAACCGAACATCCTTCACACATATATGGATTAATTTTATAAGTACCATCAAAATCAATCGCATCAAAACGACAATGTGTTTGACATAACCCACATTTAATACATTTAGATTGATCAATTTTAGCTTTTTTCATACCGTAGTATGGTTTGCTTGTCTTTTCTCCTAAGTTGTTAATCAAATGTAGGTTGGGAGCCTCTACATCACAATCAGCGTAAGCTCTAGCTTGAGATAATTGAATAAAAGAACTAGCAATTGTAGTTTTCCCTGTGCCACCTTTACCACTTAATATAAGCAATTGTTTCATAATTGAACCTCCTCATCAATTTTATTGAGAATAGATTCAAAGATTGGTCTAAATTTATCATTTTTAGCTACAATTTCACCATTAGAATTCATCTCACCCAATTCTAAATCCATTGGTATTTGAGCCAATATTTCAATTTGTTTTTCTTTTGCATAATCATAAATAATAGAATCATTACTAGCTTTATTTATCACTAGTCCTATTTTTTTATTAAATTTTCTAGTTAATTCATATACCATATTTAAGTTATGCAATCCAAATATAGATGGTTCTGCGACCAATATACAATAATCTGCTTGGCTAATGCTTTCCATAACTGAACATCCATTACCTGGAGGAGAATCAATAAACACAGTTTTATCAGTATTAGATACTCTATTTAATAATTCTTTTATAATTGAAACTCCTGATTCTTCCCCTATTTTCATTTCTCCAGAATATACTTCTGTATCTTCATAAAATCCATGTTTAACGCTTCCCAATACCTTTTCTTTTTCAGTAATTGCATTTAAAGGGCATACTAAACTACAGCCACCACATGAGTGACAAAGCTCCTTAAATACTCTTACTTTTCCAAGAATAAATGCTAACGCATTAAACTTACAGAAATCAGTACATTTTTGGCATCCATCACAAACGTCATGGTCTATAACTGGATATAATGTTAAAACATCATCTGTTTCTATATCGGGAATCTTATAATAGAGAAGCCCATTTGGTTCTTCTACATCACAGTCTACATATATTGAGTTTTTAGCAAGATATGATAAATTAACACTTAGTAATGTTTTTCCTGTTCCGCCTTTACCACTTAACACTGCTATTTGCATTTTTTATAATTCCTTTAATTCATTATTTAAAAATCGTTCAATATTTGTTTTAACAATTTCATTTGTAGCTTCATAGATTTTAACATTTGCATCTCTTATAATATCAATTGATTTAGAACCAACTCTTGGAGTTATTAATACATCTGTTTTTTGGTTTATAACAAATTCAGACGCTTTAACACCCACTCCACCTTGACCATCTTTATGTATATTTGTATATACTTTTCCTAATTTTGTTTCCGTATCATATACATAAAAAAAGTTACATCTTCCAAATCTATCTGATACAAATGATTTTTCTCCGCTTGTTACTGTTGGTATTGTAATAATCATAATTTCCTCCTTAAATTACTAAAAAGCGACCGAAGTCGCTTTTTCTTATTTTTCTAAAATAGAATCAATGTATTTGATTCTTTCTTCCAAAGCCTTTTTTTCGTTTTCTAATACAGATTCATTAGTTGTGTTTAAATTATTATACCCATAACCAAATCCATAACCTCTACCATAGCCGGCTCCTCCAAAGCCTCTTCTGAAACCAGCTACTCCAAAACCTCTACCAAAATATGGTCTTGTAGCATTGGCGTCGGGTGCACAATTTAATCTTCCTCTGCCTGTTCTTGGGCCTTCACCTCTTGGTCCCATTCTATCTCCACCTGGCATATAAATCACCTCCATTATTGACATATGTCATTTATTACAACTCTATTATACTACTTTTTTTTATTATTTCAATAAAAATATTTCATTTTTTTAAGTCTTCTCTTATAAATGGCATACTCATACATCTAGGCCCACCTCTACCCCTAGACAATTCACTAGAAGGTATCGTATGAACCTTTATTCCATATGATTTCAATATATTATTGGTTATATAATTTCTTTCATAAACAATTACTTCTCCAGGTCTTAAACAAATAGTATTAGCTCCATCATTCCATTGTTCTCTGTCAGCGGCCACTAAATCATCTCCGCCACACGGTATTAATATAATCTCTCGTTTAAGATATTTAGAAAGAATTTTATCTAAAGTGCCTTCGATAGGTGTTACATCTAATTTGTTTTTTCTACCTTTACTAGGTTTTATTTCATATGCTTTTAATACCATTTTTACATCTTGATGTATTAAAAATTTATCATAATCAACTTGAGTAAAAATAGTATCTAAATGCATAAAGGCGCGGTTTTTTGGAATATCAAAAGCTAAAACTCTTTCATATTCAGTTTTGTTATAAAAAAATAAATTTTTAGCTAGTTTTTCAATAGCTGCAGGATGAGTTCTTTGTGAAACTCCTACCGCTATAATTTTATCAGTTAATACAAGAATATCTCCGCCTTCAATACTTGCAATATTACTTCTATCATAAAACTTCATTATAGATGAATCACTATATGTTGGATGATATTTAAAAATATATTCTCCATATATCGTTTCTCTACTTCTTGTTAAAGAAGACATTTTAGCTAAAGCATATCCATCATCTATAACAACAAAAGGATCTCTTGTAAAGTATAGATTAGGCATAGGATTAGTAATGAAAGGATAATCTCTTATATAATCTGAAAGAGTTCTTTTCACATAATTAGGCAAATCAGTTTTTCTAATTCCTGCCATTGTAACATTTATCATTTCTTTTAAATCATTAAAAGAATTAAGATATTCTCTTAATTTTACCTTTAATGTCTCGCTCGTCACTTCTGATTCATCGATAAATTGATCTATAAACTGTTGTTTTATATCATCGGAATAAGAAATACTTTCGGCTACTAAATCGGTTAAATATAAAACTTTCACTCCATTTTTACGAAAAGTATCAGCAAATGCATCATGTTCTTTCTGTGCCAAATCTAACCAAGGTATATCATCAAAAAGTAGTTGATTTAACCATTTAGGAGTTAAGTTTTCTAATTCTCGTCCAGGACGATGTAGTAAAACAGTTTTAAGCTCTCCGATTTCTGATTTAATATGCAAATTTTTCATATGTTCTCCTATTCTACAACTTCAAATTGCGCAGTAAAATGTCTTAAAATTGGTGATTCATAAGTAAATCTCAACCCTTTAATTTGATCTCTATTTTTATATACATTTATAAGACAATCAGCTACATATTTTAAATGTTCAAATGTATATGTTCTACGAGGTATAGTTAAACGCATAAATTCCTTACTTGCTTTTAGATTCTTTTTTGTATCAGGATCTCTTCCTAATAATAAAGAACCTATTTCAACAGGTCTTATTCCACCTTCAATATATAAAGCATTACAAACCGCTTGTGCTGGAAATTGATCATATGGTATATGAGGAACAATGGCACCACAATCAACAAATACAGCATGGCCTCCTGTAGGATATTGAATTGGCACTCCTGCTTCCCTTAATAAATCCCCTAAATATTTAACTTCATCAATACGATATGCTAAATAGCTCTCATCCAAAGCTTCTTCAAGCCCTACAGCTAAAGCTTCCATATCTCTACCAGCTAATCCGCCATATGTTGGAAACCCTTCTTTTGGAACTATAGCAATTTGACATTTTTGATAAAATTTAAAATCGTCTTTAATAGCAATTAATCCACCAATATTAACTAAACCATCTTTTTTAGAACTCATAAGGAAAATATCAGCTAATTGTAATGTTTCTGTTGCAATCTCTCTTACAGATTTATTTTTGTATTCTTCTTCTCTTAATTTAATTAAATATGAATTTTCAGCATATCTAGCACCATCTATTAATAATCGAATATCATATTTTTTAGCAATTTTAGCAACGCTTTTCATGTTTTTCATTGAAACTGGTTGCCCTCCAGCAGAATTATTAGTAATAGTCATAATAATACCTGCAATATTTTCTTTACCTTTTTCATTAATAATTGCTTCTAATTTTTCAATATCAAAATTGCCTTTA
>JAOZSU010000093.1:0-5018 GCA_029939475.1 Mycoplasmatota bacterium
CGAAATAAAAAGGTAAAAGAGGAAAAACCTATTAAAGATAAAAAAACAGAAATCAAAAAAATAAAATCTATTGAAACTAAAAAAGTAGTTGAAAAAGAAAAAGCTATTGAAGTTGAAAAACCTATACTTAAAAAACCTATAATCAAAGTAAACTTATATGAAGATGATGAACTTCAATCTAGTGTTGAAATAATTGAAGAAAATAAAGAAAAAGCACCTAAAAAAACACCTAAAAAACCTGTAGTTAAGGAACCAAAAAAAGAAATTAAAGAGACAGATAAAAACTTAGATTTAATTGACCTTATAATTGAGAAATACCCTATTATAGTAAATAAAGAAAAGTTATTAAACTTAACAAATCCAAAATTCGCTTTTTATCGCATTGTGACAGAATATATTGATAGCGATAATAGAGATATTGATTTTTTTATTGAATTTGTTAATTTATGTGTTACTAATGGTTTTATGGATTTAGTTCATTTTATCGCTCAAAAATCAAAAGCATTAAGACATGTGGCTAGTTTTAATATCGCCTTTTTAAATGAACCAGATATTGATAAATGTAAAAAACTATTAGATTTTTTAAGAGATGAAAATGTTGATTATATCAATACATCTTTGGATGAACTGACGCTACTTCTTTATGTAGATAATTTGTATCAAGGTGATGAAATAACTAATAATATTATTACCGAAACAAAAAAAGTTGCGAGATTCGTTCCTAAGTTAACTGAAACATACAAACATACCGAATCAATTAATTTTTTCATTAATAATATTTTATCACCTAAAACCAGAACAATTGATATGACTAATGTCAATCATCTCTATTGGTCAATGATATTAGCTACATATCTTGGTATTTATGTTTTTCATTCAAAAGAATCAGATTATATTGAATGTATGGAAACTGTGACAGAAGTTTCCTTACAATTATCTATCCATATAGAAGATCAATCTATGAAAAATATTCTTAAAGAATTAGCATTATCTTATGTAAGAAAAATTTATAAAGCCGGAATTACTTCTCCAAATTATGATTCTTGGTGGGTAAGACAGGTGGATGATTTAAGAGATTCAAAACTTGAATGTCTATCAAAGCTTGAAGAAATCACTAAAATTGATTTAAATTATTAGAAGGAGCTTAAAATGTATAAATTAGTGAGAACCACATTCGTTACTGAAAAATTAGAATTTAAGAATAATCATTTAAAACCAGGTAATTTTAAATTAAAACCAACTCTTTCAAGAAGAACTGGCAAAATTAATCAAAATGTCTTTTTTACAACTTTAGTCTTATCAGTTGAAAACAATGAACTTTATCCTTTCCCTGTAGATTTATTTGTTGAATTTAGAGGTATTTTTGAGTTTAAAGATATAGATAATGAAAGTGAAATAATGGAGTTTTTAAAGATAGAAGCCGTTAATATTATGTTCCCTTATTTAAGGTCTATTACGACCAATTTAACAACTACGGCTATGATGCCGCCAATTGTATTACCTATTGTAGATGTTAAAAAACTATTTAAAGATGATAGTGATTCTGTATACATAAATTAATTTTATAAAATAAAAAAATACGACTATTTTAATAAATTGTCGTATTTTTAATATTTAATTAACAAATTCTAAATATATTCTATCAGTAACATTTATTCCTTTATATTTGTAATTAACATAGATTTCTATCTGGTAATGACTATTTTCTAATAATTTCTCATAATGAAATTCAAAGGAATCTACCTCTTCATGAGAATAAATAGTTAAAGTTTTAGTATCCTTAATTATGATTTGATAATTAATAAAAGTCATATCTTCTGGCAAGTATGAAGCAGTTAAATCTAGGCTTAATTTATTATTAATATAATTACTTGTGATATTCTTTATTACAAAATCATCATAATAGTTATAAATATAATCAAGAGTATCAGTTAATGAATAGCTATAATCAATCTCATAATCTGGGCTTATTCCATCTTCGATAACTTCATCATCTTTGTTTAAAATCGCCATCATACTAGAATGTGTCATAACTAAATTGTTTGGTAAAACAGTGTTTATTACTGAACAAGCTCCTCCTGATGTTGGTTCTCCTATAATAGTAGCTAATTCATTATCTTTAACTAAAGAAGTAAATAAGTTTGCGGCGCTATAGGTCATTGGCGAAGTAAATAAATAAAATGGATTTGGAAGATTTTGATTGGAATTTGATTTATAGTAATTAATAAATACTTCTCCCGATGCTGGGTTTTTATAACGAAATTCAATGGACTCGTCTGTCATATAAGCTAATACTTCAAATACTGCAATTAAATTACCCCCAGAATTACAGGCCAAATCAATATATATTGGTTTTGTTAGATCGATATTAACTAAGTTATTTTTTAAATAATCAACTGTATCTAAAGTGAATTCATTTAGTTCTAAGATATAATAATTATCATATTCTGTAAATTTAAACTCATAGTCTCTGTTTATACAAGCATCACTTGTATAAACGTTATAAACCCTCCAGATTTTACTATCACTTTCGGGTTTAGCTGGAGTTACTTGTTCTTCATTATATCCAAAATCAATTATCGATGTATGCAAATCATTTAAAGTATAAATAAATGCAGATAACATTTCATCAAATTCCTTTAAAGTATCAATTTGATAAAAGCCTAATGATTCAAATACTTCTATATATGAATCAACTCCAAAATATTCTTTTAGCCCATAAAAATAATCGAAAAACAACGCGGTGTAATTAACGGTATTTCTTACTATATTAGCTTCAACATCTTTATCTGTGATTACTTGATGTGTAAATAAATCTTCCTTATCATTGAAATCGCTTATTATATATAAATAACTATCTTTTTGATAGACATTTAAGCTATCTCCTGTAAACAATAGATTGGCTAAATAAAGCGGTATAAAATATATACCATCTTCTTCTACAATATCAATATCATAATCATCTAAATCTATCGTTTCTGTAGCTACACTTCCTTGATAGTTCCCCCCCATTACAGAAACGTTAGTATTATAATCAATATTTGGACTAACATTAAATGCTCCCTCAAAGGAAACATCATTATAAAAAATCGTGTTTTCCTCTGCGTTTAAATCTAATTCATATGTATATCTATTAAAAGGAAGAATACTATAATTAACTTTATAAGTTAATGAAAATTCATCACTGATACTAACATGATAATACTGTAACCCTTCATGTAATACATAGAGGAATTCTTCTGCGTCTACATAAGGTATTCCTTCATTTTCAAGGCTTTTAAATATATGAATTGAAGTAGTTGTAAAATCAAAGGTATCACTTGAATCTTGAACTTCTAAAGTTTTATCGCTTTGTATTATCCCTTCAGTATCATCTATAACAGGCGTATATTCTATTTCACAAAAATCAAAATTAGAATTCACATCACAATAAAACCCATTAAAAAAAAGTAATCCAATTGCTAGTATTAAAAAAGAAGTGATAATTAATATTTTTTTCATAGTTTTCCTCATATCAAATTATATTATGTTTTATTATATCATATATAAAAAAGATATTAGTATTAATATTATTTAACACTAATATCTATTTTTAGATTATTTTTTTTGAATATCTAATTTTGTTTGGCATTCTTTACAATAGCCAAAAAACTCTACTCTATGTCCTGTCAAAATAAATCCTGTTTCTTTTTCTAATTTTATTTCATAATCCTTTAAAGGACACTCATAAATAGGAATTATCTTATTACATCCAAGGCAGGTTAGAAAATGATGATGAATATTTCTATTATATTCAAACAATGCTTGTTTTTCACGCTCCATTTGAACGCGATTAACTATTTCTGTTTCTACTAGCTTATCAAGGGTTCGATATACTGTAGATAGATTAATATTAACTTTTTTCTTCATTAACTCAAGATAAATATCTTGAGCAGACATCAAGCGCTCTGATTTACTTAACAAGTCAATTATATAAACTCGGTATTTAGTGTTTTTTAAACCAGCATTCATGATTTTGTCAATCAGTTTTTGCTTTTTCATAATTATATCTTTTCCTTTTTAACCCTTGTGACCCGTTTCTTTATAAGGTAAACTGTGATATAAAATATAAAACCAAATACAACAATTACAGCTCCAGATGAAAGGTCAGTTAAATTAGAAATTACTAAACCAAATAAAGTAAATATTAATCCAAAACCGACAGCATAAAGCATCCTTAAATGCAATTTTCTTGTGAGTAAAGAAGCTGTAGCTCCAGGAATGCTTAACAAGGCAATAACAAGTACAATTCCAACAACACGAATTAAAGCAACTACTGTTAAAGCAATTAATATAAGCATTACATTTTCCATGAGTTTTGTAGGTTTACCTATTATTTTAGTAAATTCCGGATCAAATAAATGTGCTCTCCAATCATGGAAGAACATAATAATTACTGTCGTAACAACTATGGTTATTATAAACATCAATATCAGATTAAAGGTAGTAACCGCTAAGATATTTCCGAATAGATAACTTGTGACATCTGGTGGATATCCAGGAATAAGACCAATAAATAAAATACCTAAACTCATACCTAAAGACCAAAAGATAGCGATGATTACATCACTTAACCCCGTTAATTTATTTTTAACAACATTAGTTCCAAGCGCAGCCGCAATTGCGAAGATAAAAGCTCCTAAAATAGGCTCAAATCCTAATAAATATCCAAGACCTACTCCACCATATGAAGTATGCGCAATACCACCTGTCATCATAACCTGTTTCTTTTCTACAATAACAACTCCGATTATCCCTGAAACTATAGATACCAAAACACTGGTTATTATTGCATATTGTAAATATTGATATTTTAGAATAGCTTCTATCATTTTTTTGACACCTCTAATCTAGTTTTGTGTCTTTTAATTAATCTTACTGGTTTTAAATATTCATAGCGATAAACTTCCTCTGGGTCTCCTTCGGCTAAAATATTTTTGTTTAAGAAAATTAATCTATCAGTATATTTCATTATTTCT
>JAOZSU010000094.1:0-5015 GCA_029939475.1 Mycoplasmatota bacterium
TTTCCTCTTTTACCTTTTTATTTCGCGAATTAGAAATATCTTTATCGGGTTGTATAGGAATAATAGAGTTAATTCTATTTTTAATATAGTCATAGATAAAAGACTTGTGTTTCCAACTATCCAAATACTTATTTAATATATGTGGTTCATCGTTGTTTATCAAATCATCAACTGTTTTATTTAGCATGGAAAAATCATCGAGAAGAACGAGACGAAAAATAATCTCTTGTTCACACTCAAGTTTTATTTTTTCATTTTGCTTTGGATCTGTAGAGTTAAAGAAATTAGAACTATTAATATAATTAAATATCTCTTCTAATTCAAAGATGTCTCTATCACGTACTAAAATATCAAATTCAGAGTAGATTTTTGGCATTAAAAGTTCTAGTTTCATCGGATCTCTTTGCTTTTTAACAATATCAAATAAATCTTTAAACCAATTATCCATAATCATTTCCCCTTATATTTAATTATAACATTTATTTTAAAAGTTTTCATTCATAATAATAAGTTCTTATGAATATACTTATTAATTTAAAAAAAATCGCTTTTAAAAAATTATTATAAACTTAAAATAAAAAATGATATAATATCATTATAGAGGTGAGTGATTATGAAAGCTTTGTTTGAAATTTTACTTGTAATTACAGCTTTTTTATCCGTAATACCATTTGTACGCATATCCATGAATAGAGGAGATAACAAATATGAATGCTTGAAATATCTTATTTATACCTCCGTTGTTTGGACGCTATTAATATTTATTGAAAGAACATTAACTGATTTAACAATTGTATACTATACTCATATGTTAGGGTTCCCTATTAAATTTTTATTATCTTTTTTAATGTTCTGCACTATCTTCCAATATGTAGAAAAGAAGATTCCGAATATAGTACTGTTTTTATCAGGGTTTATTTTTATTGCGGATTTAATCTTCGCTCTAACAAACACAGAAACTCAATTAATTTTAAAATTATCAATTTCTGATATTACAAGTTTCAGTGATTTATATTTTGCGTCATATGGAGTAGTTTTTATATTTCATTTACTCGCAAGCTATTTAATCTTGACTATTGCGGTAATATTTCTTTTTGTCTTTTTAGCTAAACAAAAAGAAATAAGACAGTATAAAGCTGTAACTAGAATGCTAGTTATAAGCATAGGTATTGTTTTAGGTTTTAATTTACTTGAATTATTCGCAGTTGATATTGATGTTGATCTAACATATATTTCTTTGATTTTTACTGCTTTTATTTTATATGAAATTATCTATAGTAGAGATATGATTTTTAATTTAAGGACATCAGGTAGAAGCGAAATTCTTTCAAATATGAGAGAGATGTATATCTTAACTGATAGAGATAAGAGAATAATAGAAATAAGTAAATTATTCTTAAATAAATATAAAATAAAAGATGAAGATATTATAGGGAAAAAGTTTGAGTTTTTAATTAATTTAACCAAGGATAAAGTATTAATCTATAGTGATCATAATATGAATGATAATATGGATGAATTTAAAGACTATTATCACTTAAGAGAGAAGAAGTTTAAATTAAGAAAGATGAATGATTACGGATATATGATACTTCTCTATGATGAAACTCAAGTATATAAGTTGTTAAGAGAGCTTAATAAACTCAGTAATTTTGATTCAATGACTGGGCTAAATAACCGTAATTATATTGAAAACAAATTAAAACAAATTAAAGAAACTAAAAATTTAGGGGTTATTTCCTTAGATTTAAATGCCTTAAAAGTTAACAATGATTATTTAGGACATGATAGAGGAGATATCCTCCTTAAGGGATTAGCTGATAAAATGAAATTTGTCTTTAAAGACATTAAAGATAAAGAAATGGCAAGAATTGGTGGAGATGAATTTTTAATACTAATTCCAAATGTTACAGCTAAATTTCTTGAACTTAAAAAGAAAGAACTGTTAAAGGCTTGTTATCATAAAAACGTTGAAAAAAAGATTAGTGTTTCTATAGGCTATGCAATAGATGAAGAATTTGACACGAGCATTTACCAGTTAATAAAACAAGCTGACCAAGAAATGTATAAAATGAAAAACGAAGTCTCACCTATTTACAAGAATGAAATCTTAGAATACATCAAGATTAAGGATCAATTTATTAGATAGTATAAAAAAAGTCCCAAATTTAAATTTGGAGACTTTTTTCTTATTTTATTCTTTCACCTTTTTTACTGATTTAAATAAATACATAAATTTAGTAATAATAAAGATAACGAACAAAATTATATATAAAATCTTATTTGGCGCTCTTGAATTTAAAATCAAATGAATTGATAATGACGAATAGATGATATAAGTTAAATATTCAAATATTTTAGCCCTTTTGAAAACCATTTTTAATTTGGAGATAACCATTAATATATATGCGATTAATCCAAATATAGGAATACTAATACTGCCGTTTAAAGCATAAGTTAAGTAATATATAACATGAGGTGTTATTACAATAAAGGCAAGTAATGTATATTCCATTCTTACTTTCATAAGACTGGTTTTTAATTTTGTTTTATCCTTTAAAACGGTAGTAAACATCACAATATTAATAAAACTTAATCCTAAAAATCCTTGGTTAATAGGTGTAAATGCAGGTACATCTTTAAATATAATTGAAGCTATTGATAGAAATAAAAATACAATAAATATATAAGCTTTGTATTTTTTTATAAATGAATTAGCATAAAAAGCGGCTAAAACAAGTAAAAGAATAATTGGTATAATAATCATCTAAAAAATCTCCTTTTATTTAAAATATAAGTATATTAGTATTTTACTAGATAAAATTATGATATACTGTTACCAAAGTAACATAATGGAGGTATTATGAAAATAAATTACGAGTCCTGTAAACTTTTTCAAAATTTAGATGAGGATGTCTTATTATTTATCGATAATCTAGCTCAAGTTGTTAATTATCATAAGGGTAAAATAATTCATTTAGAAGAAGATATCTGTGAAAATTTAGAGATTATTATCAGTGGTAATATTAATATAGAACAGATTAAAGAAGAAGGTTATTCTAAAATAGTTACGAGTTATGGTAAGGGTAGCTGCATTGGACTGAATATTTTGTTTTCCTCTGAGCCAATTCATTTGATGAATGGTATAGCCTCAGAGGATACTACAGTTTTTAGATTAAACAAAGATGTTGTTAGTAAACTAATCGATGATAATGAAAAGTTTAGATGGGCATTTATAAATTTATTAAGCGATAATTCTAAGAAATTAGGTTTACTTATGAAGGAAGGTTTCAGAGTATCGTTAAGACAAAAAATAATCCAGTATATAAATCATCAATCAAAAATACAAGCTAAAAAAAGAATAAATATTCATACAACAAAAACTAATCTCGCAAGGATGTTTGGGGTTGAAAGAACCAGTTTATCAAGAGAATTACAAAAGATGAAAAAAGATAAAATAATTGATTATGATAGATATTCAATTGAATTAATAAAGGAGAATATAAATGGAAGTTATTAAAAATAATAAGACTAAAATTAAGAAAATAAATACTTTTATGAACGTTCTTTTAACTAGTGAAGGTACATATAAGAAAAGATTAATATATGAAAATTATGAAGAAATTATCAATCAAATTGAAGCCATAGATATTTTTTATCTCGATATGTATAAAGATAATGCTTCGTATACAATAGAAGATATTTTAAAAAGCGCAAATAAATTTGTAAATGTTTTTCATAAACCATTAGAAAGAAATATGCCTAAAAAATATGATTCATATTTGTTTGAATATTTTATCAAAGAAAATAAAGCTATTGAAGAACATTTAATTGATTTAAAAAAACATTTGAAAAATAAAGATATAACAGAGAATAAAGAGAAGCTTATCTATGGTTTTGAAAAATGTCTTGAGATTGAAAGAAAGTTTTTAAAAATGGAAAATATTTTATATCCCAAAATAGAGGATCTATTACCTTCAACCAAGCCTTTAAAGGTTTTATGGGCTTTACATGATGAAGCTAGATATCTATTAAAATTAATCATAAAAGAATTAAAAAAAGAAAAAATAGATTCTACTAATTTATCTATTTTAATCGGAAAATATTATTTTCAAATCATTGGAATCAATCAAAAAGAAGCTCTAATTCTTTTGCCAGTGGCTGATAAATTACTAAACAAAAAGACAAAGGATGAAATGTATTTAGAATGTTTGGAATATGGTTTTGTTTTTATTGATAATCCTAAATTAATAAAGATAGATAATGAAATATCTACGCATTTTAAAGACGGTTTTATTCATACTAAAACAGGACATCTTTCACTTAAACAATTAGACTTTTTACTTGAATATATACCACTAGATATAACCTTCGTTGATGAGTTTGATAAAGTAGTATATTTTAATGATAGACCAAAGAGACATTTTCCAAGAAACCCAAGTATTATTGGTAGAAAAGTGTATAATTGTCATCCTCAAAAGAGTGTAGAGATTGTCGAAAAGATTATTAAGGCGTTTAGAGAAGGCTTGAAGGATAAAGTCAATTTTTGGATTCAAAATGGAGATGCTTTCTTGTATATTAATTATTTTGCAGTTAGAGATGAAAATGGGAAATATATGGGAACTCTAGAAGTCTCTCAGGATATTACAAAGATTAAGAGCTTAAAGGGAAGTAAAACTTTAATAGATTTTTAACTTGTATATAAATATTTAATCGCTGAAAAAAATTGTCTGTTTATGATAAATTCTAAATTGAATTTATCATTTTAATTTATTAGTGATATAATACTAATGGTAAAATTTATTGATATAGGAGAAAAAATGGACCCTTTCAAATTTAACGTTAAACCAAGTTTAAAACTAAATTTAGACCCTGAATTTAGACCGATGATTTTAAATAATTTGAAGTTTGAAAAAGCTGTAAAAAACAGTCTAAATCCAGTAAAAATAAAAGTGGCTTTAGTGAGGCCAAACGAGCAAATTTCAACTTATACATGTTTAGTTTTTAATGGTGAA
>JAOZSU010000095.1:0-5012 GCA_029939475.1 Mycoplasmatota bacterium
ATTTTTTTAAGGTAGTTCCATTGTATTTTATCGTTCCTTTATACTGCTTTACAAGTTTTAAGATGGTTTTTAAAAGAGTTGATTTTCCACCACCATTAGGGCCAACTATTCCTATATATTCTCCTTCTCTAATTGTTAAATTTAAATCTCTTATAGCTTCTATTTTTTCATATTTTACAGAAAGATTTTCTATTTCTATTAAGTTTTTCATCTCATGGCACTTCCAATCAAATCTGCCATTTCAAGAAGATTATTTATATAATCACTAGATAATGGGTTTAAGCTTACAGATTCACCATTTATTTCTTCTGCGAAAGAATTAACTTGAGAAGAATCAATCTCTATTTGGTAAAACACAGTATGAATCTGTAAGGACTCAGCTAAGTCAATTACTTCATTCATATGTTGAATAGTGGCTTCTTTACCATCTTCTTCTAAAGCAATCATATTTATCCCATACTCATCCGCAAAATATCCATATGAAGGATGAAATACAATGAATGTTTTCATAGTAAAGTCTTTAAATTTATTTTGTATCTGAGAATCAGTTTGATCTAGTAAATCAATATAATCACTAGCATTAGTTTGATAGAATGCTTGATTAGCTGGGTCAATACTTGACATGGTATCAGCGATAACTTGAATCATAACTTTAACTCTTTTAATAGATAACCAAATATGAGGGTCTCTTCCTCCATCAGAAAAAGTACGGTCAGGATATACATTGTTAACTGCATCTTCTAAATGTACTACAAGTATTTCATCGATATCCGGTAGAATATTTCCGGATTCAGTAGGCGCTCCAATTGTAAAATATACTTCTGCATTACTTAAATCTTCCATGATTTTAACACTAGGTTCATAGTTAGCAGGACTATATCCTGGTGGAATCAAAGTGATTACAGCGACTAAATCTCCAGCAACCGCTTTAACAAAAGCTTCCTGAGGAGCAATAGATACCGCTACAATTGGTTTATCATTTACTGTATTTATATCATTACAACTAATTACACTAAAAGATGTAACTAAGATAAATAAAATTAATAGTATTTTTTTCATAATCCACCTCTGTTCTAAATACAAATGGTTTGCATTTGCTAGTATATATTATACTTTAATATATCTTTTTTCGCAAGAGATTTATATGTAATTATTTCCTAATACTATATTTTTAGTTATTATTGTGTCTTTCTATAATTGGGTTATCTCTTTATAATTAAAATTACTTATTTATAATTACTTACCATTAATTAATACTTGAAAAACATTATTAATGTGATATACTATCATGGTTAGGAAGGAAAGTGATAATCATGTTAGATTATTTAGGTTATTTGGCTTCTACTATTGTCTTAATTTCTCTTTTAATGAGCTCCGCAAAGAAGCTTCGTTGGATTAACCTTTTTGGAAGTTTAATTTTCGCAGTCTATGGTTTTTTAGTAAAAGCATATCCTGTTGGCTTAATGAATTCAATTATCGTTATTATTAATATTTATTACCTATATAAGATGTATTCTTCAAAAGATTATTTTAAATTATTACCTATTGATAAAGGTTCAGTTTATTTAAAAAACTTTTTAAAATTCTATAAAGCTGATGTAGAAAAATATTTCCCTACTCATGAAGTAAACGTGGATGATTCTTTAATTAGTTTTTATATATTGAGAAACGTTGTACCTGCTGGATTTTTCGTAGCTAATAAATTTAAAGAAAATATATTGAGAATTGATTTTGATTATGTAGTCCCAACATATAGAGATTTTAAAATAGGTGAATATATTTACAAACATAAAAAACAATTGTTTTTAGATAAAGGTTTTTCAAGTTTAGTAACTTTTACTAATAATGACAAGCATAAAAAGTATTTACATAAAATGGGATTTTATCATTATAAAGATTTAGATCAACCAGATAAAGCTTGTTTTAGAATTGACTTATAAATAAAAATCATACCAGAAATTCTGATATGATTTTTTTTATTTGTTTTATTTCTATTATTCTCCGGTAGTATCAGTTGAATCACTTACTCCTGAAACAAATTCTGCAAATACTAAATCCATTTGGAAACTTGTAGTAGGTTCAATATAAATATAATATGTTCCTTCAAGTACAGTAATTTGACCTAATTCATCTGGTGTTATTACATTATCTTCTGAATCATAGATAGTCATTGTAAAATTATCTAGTTGTTCAGAAGTAATTTGGTAAGTTCCTTCACCAAGGTACAATTGAACCCAACCATTTTCAAATTCTGTGACAGGATAAACAATTGCTTCATCAGCGTTATAAACGCGTCTAGCTAATTCTTTATTATCAACAGCCACCATTTGGTAAGGTGCTTCAAAAACATTAGGCATTTCAAAATCATCTGGTACACTAATTACTGTATGGTTTGTAAGTGATAAAGTAACATAAGTTTCATCTTCAAATGTAATAGTATAATCAGTTAAAGTAATTTGTAAATCAATTTTTGAATTCTCTGAAGTAAATGTTACTACAACATGAGCTATAGCATCATCAAATGAAGATAAGTCGCCTCCAAATAATGCTAACTGATTTACAAAATCAGATAATTCATCAAGATTAATTGCTTGATTTAAATAAACATCTAATTCGTAAGTATGATCACCTGTTTTATTTTCATTATCAACATCTTCGTAACTGAAGTTTTCATTAAAAATATTAACAGAAGTGTTTCCATCAAATCTTTCTTCAGCTGTTGGTATTGAAGGTGTTACAACATCACCGTTAATAACATATTCAACATAAAGATCACTTGCATCTTCATAAACACTAGTTTTTGATTCATCGTTTAGTGTTTGTTCAACATATAGAAATGGTGAATCCATATCCATCATAACGTAAACTCTTGAATTTATACCTTCTAACCCTTCAACTGTTGTATCAGAAATTGTTAAATCAGTTTCTGTTAAAACTGTAAAAGTTGTAGCTTCGCTATAAATTTGTGAATATTCTTGGTATTCAGTGTAAAATCCTTGTACTGCCATAATTGTCGATAATAAATCACAACTAGCTAGTACAATAAACAGTGATAAAATCATTGTTAATGTAATTAATTTCTTTTTCATAATAAACTCTCTCCCTATTTTTCATTATTTCATATTTATATTTTATCATATTTTAAATCTCGATACAAATAAGTCGTTGTTTTTGTATAAATATTTATAGTATTAATACAATCATTTATTTTTCTTTAATATATATACGGATAATTAATCGTTTTTATTTGGATAAATATTAGATAGAACGCATTTTTCTAACAGTTTATTTTTTATTTATCGCATATTTAAATTTAAAACTTTTTAATCTCAATGCATTTAAAACCACCATAATACTGCTAAAGGCCATAGCGGCTCCTGCAAGAGTCATCGATAGATGTCCTGTAGCTGCTAGAGGTATAGCTATTAAATTATAGCTAAAAGCCCATAAAAAGTTTTGATATATATTTTTAAGAGTTGCCTTTGACAGGTCAATAGACTCAATCACTAATCGCAAATCATTGCTTAATAAGGTTAGATCACTTGATTCAATAGCTATATCAGTTCCCATTCCCATAGCTATTCCAATATCAGCTTGTTTTAAAGCAGGAGCATCATTTATTCCATCGCCAACAAAAGCAACTATCTTACCTTTATTTTGAATCTCTTGAACAATCTCTGCCTTTTCTTTTGGCAAAACTTCGCAACAAACATGATCAAAACCAACTATTTTAGCTACTTCTTTAGCCACTCCTAAATTGTCTCCTGTAATAAGATAGGTTTCTATATTTCTGTTTTTTAATTCTTTAATTGTTTGAATAGCGGTTTCTTTTACTTTGTCACGTAATGCATACATTCCTGCAACTTCACAATCTACAATTATAAAATTAATAGTTTTTGATTCTTTCAATAAGCGATTATAAACATCTTGGAATTTTGTAATATCAATCTCAAAATCATCAATGATTTTAGCTGATCCTATTAAGACTTTTTTTCCCAAAATTTGAGCTCTTAATCCTTTTCCCTTCATCACCTTAAAATTAGCAATATCTAAGTTTTTCGCTCCATGTTCTTTTGCGTATTTATAAGCAGCTATACTTATTGGATGATTTGATTCCTTTTCTAATGAATAAATATAATCTAAAAACTTATTATCCCCAATATAATCTGTGACTTCAAATTTTCCTTCTGTAATAGTTCCGGTTTTATCAAAAGCAACCGCATTTACTTTATTAGCTATCTCAAAAAATTCTCCTCCTCGGTATAAGATTTGATGTTTACTAGCTAAACCATTACCTACTAGGATACTTGTCGGAGTAGCGAGTCCTAAAGCACAAGGACAAGATATAACCATTATTGCGATTGTCGTAGTAAATGAATATGTAAAAGTATCTTTTAATAAAAAGAAATGTATAACTAGATTAATTATGGCCACTGCCACCACTAATGGTACAAAAATACTAGCTACAATATCTGCGGTTCTTTGAATCGGTATTTTTCTTGCGCTAGCCTCTTCAACTGATGCAATAATTTGATTTAATAAAGAATCTTCTCCAAGGTTAGTAGCTTCAATAACTATTCTTTCTTGTAAGTTAATAGTTCCACCAACTGCAAAATCATTTTCTTTTTTATAAACAGGAATTGATTCTCCAGTAATCATTGATTCATCAATATGTGTGCTTCCTGAAATAATCTTTCCATCTACAGGAATTTTTTCATTGGCTAAAACAATAACTTTATCTAAAACATGAACGCTGTTTATATCAATCATTTCTTCGATTCCATCGCGTATTACTCTAGCTTGTTTTGCGCCTAAATTAATTAAATCAACTAAGGCATCTTCTGTTTTCTCTTTAATAATATGTTCGATATAATTCCCAATAATAACCATTGTAATAATTAAAGAACTAACTTCAAAATAATATATAGTATTCATTAAAGGATTAAGAAATAACTTAACATATAAGAGATATAAACTATATAGATAAGCCGAAGTTGTGCCTAAAACAACTT
>JAOZSU010000096.1:0-4917 GCA_029939475.1 Mycoplasmatota bacterium
CATATTAAACAAGAAATCAGTTTTTCCTAGTTGACTGATTTTTTGAACTCTTCCTGAATAAAGAGAATTATGTAATTCTTTTGTTAAAAAATGAAGAAAACGTCCATCTACACTCATATTACCACCAAAATTATTATAACATAGATTAAAAATAATTTACTATTTATTGTATTTGTGTTATCATATATCATAATAATTGATATATGTGTATAATGCTTAAATCTTTTTGTGATTGGGGGGATTTGCTTGAAACTTAATGATAAAGGATTATTAGTAATCATTAGTGGACCTAGTGGTGTAGGTAAGGGAACAATTAGAAAAGCATTATTTGAAATTCCAGATAATAATTTTTGTTATTCTGTATCAATGACAACTAGGAAGCCTCGAGAACATGAAGTTGATGGTCAAGATTATTTTTTCGTAACGAGAGAAGAATTTGAAAGACGCATTAAAGAAAATGGTTTCTTAGAATACGCTGAATTTGTTGGCGAATATTATGGAACCCCAATCGATTATATTGAAAAACAAATGGAAGCGGGAAAAGAAGTAATCGTAGAAATTGAAGTTCAAGGAGCCTTGCAAATTCAAGAAAAAAATTTAGACGCAGTATTTATCTTTATTGTTCCACCTTCAAAAAAAGCCTTAATTGAAAGGCTTAAAAATAGAGGAACAGATTCAAAAGAAGTAATTAAAAAACGCGTTGAAAAAGCTGAAAGAGAATATAAATTAGCATATAAATATGACTATATTGTAGTTAATGATGAAGTGTATAACGCAGCTGACCGTATTTATGCTATTATAAGAGCTGAACATGCTAAAACAGAAAGATCAATTCATAAATATTATAAACTCATGGAGGGTAAACAATGATAAAAGAAAAAGATTTAGAAAAACTTAAAGAGATGAAGGAAAAATTAAACTATCGTCCTGTACAAGAAAATAGATTTGGAGACTATGCTTTTAGTGGAGATTTAGAAGGAAAAACAATTAAGCAAGTTAAGAAAAATACTGAAGGTTTACGTTATCCTTCAATTGATGATTTACTTCAAGTTGTAGATTCTAAATACAAACTAGCATATATAGCTGCAAAAAGAGCTAAGATTATTAAAAAAGATGGATACTCATCTGTAGAAAACAAATGTGTAAAGCCGGTAGGTAAAGCTCTAGAAGAAATTCTCGAAAAGAAAGTTACAGCTAAATTTTAAACAGCTTCGGCTGTTTTTTATTTTCACAAGTTTTCATAAAAAAACCTATAAATAATATGTTATAATAGAATTTAGTTTGGAGATGGTTTTTTGAATTATATAGATACCCTTTTAGAACGTATAAACTTAGAAGATGAAATGATTAAAGAATATTGCAAAATTGATAATGTTGAAGTTGATGAAATATCAGAGACATGGGTATTTTATTTTCATTTTGAACGAACAATACCTATTTTGCATTATCGAAATTTTATTAATCATTTAAACAAAATTAAAGATATAATTCCAAGTGTAAAAGATGTTGATTATCACATCGTTTTTGATGCTGTCGACAAAGAAATGGTTCTTGACTACTATGATTATGTTATTGATATAATATTAGAGAATAATAAACGAATCTTACCTTTAAAAGAATATGCAACTGATATTGAAGAAGATTCTATTAAAATATATGTTCCTCAAGGAGCTATAAGCGCAACTATATTTCGCAATGAAATAGAAGCTGAGTTAAAAAAGAATGGTATTTTTTATAATGTTGAAATTGTAATTGATGAAAAACAATCTACGATTGATGAAAAAATACAAGATGATATAAAGACATTTGTGGAAGCTAATAAAATAGATTTTGATTCTGAAATTGAGTATATATATCTAACGCCTGGGTCAGACATTAATAATTTTACTCCTATCAGTTCAATTCCTCAAACAGAAATAGAACTAGAAGAATATAGAGTTAGCCATGGTGGAAAAGTTAATATTTCTGTACAAGGAATTTTAGTGAATGCTGAAATAATAGAAAATAAAAGCTATACAATGGCTAGATTAGTTGTGACTGATGGAGAAGATTCTATTTTTTTAGTAAAGAAAAACATCAAAAATTCAGATATTGATTTTTATAAATCGATAGATAAAAATTATGGAATAAAAGCTAGGTGTTATGCACAGTTTGATGATTTTTATCAAGAGGTTATTTTAGTTCCGATTTCTATTGCAAAATCTAAAAAAACTATAAAAAGCGATACAAGAATAGATGATGCTTCAGAGAAACGCGTGGAATTACATTTGCATACTAAAATGACAGCTATGGATGGAGTTAATGAAATAGGAGAATATCTTGATCGCGCTGTTGAGTGGGGGCACAAAGCAATTGGTGTATCAGATTTTGGCTCAGTACAGACATTTCCTGAATTATATAACAAAGCGAAAAACAGTCCTATTAAACCATTATATGGATTAGAAATGGTTTTTGTTAATGATGAATCTATAACTATTACAAAAGGAGAATCCACTGCATTATTATCAGAGGCAACTTATGTAGTTTTTGATATAGAGACAACTGGTTTATCAATTACCTATGATACTTTAATTGAAATAGCTGGTATTAAAGTTAAAAATGGAGCGATTTTAGGAAAGTTTTCCGAACTTATCAACCCTAAAAAAGAAATTTCTAAATTTACTGAAAACCTAACTGGAATTACAAATCAAATGGTTCAAAATAAAAGGCTTTTAAAGGAAGTATTAATAGACTTTTATGATTTTAGTAAGGATTGTATTTTAGTTGCTCATAACGCTGATTTTGATTTGGGTTTTTTAGAACATAATTATCGCAATTTTGGAATTACTAATAAGATAAACCCTTCAATAGATACATTGATTTTAGCTAAGGTATTATTACCTAAAAAGAAAAGATTCTCTTTGGATAGATTATGTAAAGAATTTAAAGTTACACTTGATAACCATCATCGCGCAATTAATGATGCAGAGGCTACTACAGAAGTATTTTTACATTTGTTGAAAATGGTTAAAAATAAAGGGTTTAATAGATTTAGAGATATGAATCTTATGATACCTAGAGATGAGGTATATAAATATCCATATCCTACAAATATAAATCTTTTAGTTAAGCAACAGGTAGGTTTAAAGAATTTATATCGTTTATTATCAGATGGACTAACAATGTATTTTGAACGCGATGCTAAATTACTTAAATCACGTTTACAAAAGTTTAGAAAAGGATTATTAATATCTAGTGGTTCTTTTAATTCTTACTTCTTTGAAATAGCTAAAAATAAAACAAGAAAAGAATTAGTTGAAGCTGCGAGATTTTATGATTTTTTAGAAGTACAACCACCTAGTCATTTTGTCTATTTAGAAGAAGAAAATCCTAATTGGAAAAACATGATTCAGGATGTTATAAGAAGAATAGTTGAAGTAGGGAAAGAATTAAATATTTTAGTTGTAGCTTCAGCTGATGTTTATCACTTGGATTCACGTGATATGAAATACAGAGAAATTATGATTAATACCCCTGTTGTTGGTGGAGGGTTACATTCTTTGTATCATAAAAAAAATAAACCTAATCAATATTTTATGACAACAGAAGAAATGTTAGCTGAATTTGATTTTTTAGGAAAAGAAACAGCATATGAAATAGTGGTTAAAAATACTAATGTAATAGCTGATTTGGTTGAAGACATCACTATTATTCCTGATAAGTTATACGCTCCTACTGATGAGTTTTTAGCTGAAAAAGGAATACCATCAATTAAAAATAAAGTAGAAAAGATGGTAAATGAAAGGGTTAGAGAAATATATGGGGATCCATTGCCAGAAATAGTTAAAAAAAGAGTGGAAAGAGAATTAGGTAATATAATTAAACACCAATTTTCAACTATCTATTTTATTTCTCATCTCATGGTTAAAAAATCATTAAAAGATGGATATTTAGTTGGCTCAAGAGGCTCGGTTGGAAGTTCATTTGTGGCTACATTATTAAATATTACTGAAGTTAATCCTTTACCACCTCATTATGTTTGTCCAAAATGTCATTTTTCTGCCTTTAAGAAAACCAATGAAGAAAAAGCTATTTTAGGTGAAAATGATTTTGAAAAAAAATATTCACAAATTTTTGAAAATACAGACTGCGGTTGGGATTTACCAAAGGCTAAATGTCCAATTTGCGGAACTGAAATGACAAGAGATGGACATGATATTCCATTTGAAACATTTTTAGGATTTGAAGGAGATAAAATACCTGATATTGATTTAAATTTTTCTGGCGAATATCAAAGTAAAATGCATGAATATATTAGAGAATTATTCGGCAAAAATCATGCTTTTAGAGCTGGAACCATTGGAACTTCAGCTGCTAGAACATCATTTGTGATGGTTAGAGACTATTATGAAAAAATAAATGAAAAAAGAATAAAAAAAGGATTAGAACCAATTAAAATAAGGCGCGCTGAAATGGAACGCCTTGCAAGAGGCATTGAAGGTGCTAAACGTTCAAGCGGACAACATCCAGGTGGAATTGTAGTAGTACCTAATACAAATGAAATATATGATTTTACACCAGTTCAATATCCAGGTAATGCATCGGATAAAAGTTGGAAGACCACTCATTTTGATTACCATTCAATTGAAAAGAATTTATTTAAACTAGATGTTTTAGGACATGACGACCCGACAATGATTCGTTATCTTATGGATTTAGTTCATAAAAATCAAGATGAATTTCCATTTAATGATGCTAAATCTATACCAGTAGATGATTCAAATGTATATAAACTTCTATCTAGTACGGAAATTATTGGTTTGACAAAAACGGATATTAATAGCGAAGTTGCTTCCTTTGGTATTCCTGAATTTGGGACTAATTTTGTTAGAGGAATGCTTACACAATCTCGTCCTAAATCTTTCGCAGAACTTGTTT
>JAOZSU010000097.1:0-4892 GCA_029939475.1 Mycoplasmatota bacterium
GTCAACTGGATAAACTCCTGAATAAACCATTGAGGTTAATTTTCGATACCCTGGCAATGGCTCTTTAGCTGGATTCGAAGGTTTTGTAATAGTATCTCCAACATGTACTTTTTCTATTTCTTTGATTGTTGCGAAGAGCCAACCAACATCGCCTGTTTCAAGTTTTTCTCTTGAATGTTCTTTTGGTAAGTATACACCTAAATCACTAACTTCAAATACACCTTTAGTGGCCATCATTTCAATTTTATCACCTTTTTGTATTGACCCATTAACTATTCTAATTAAAGGAATAACACCCCTATAGCTATCATAAAAAGAATCAAAAATTAAAGCTTGAAGTGGAGCTTTGTTGTCTCCACTAGGAGCGGGTATTCTATCTACTACTGCTTCTAATATTTCTCTTATACCTTCTCCAGTTTTAGCAGATGCAAGTAAACAATCTTCTCTAGGAATACCTATTGTTTCTTCAATATCTTTTAAACAACTTTCAATATCTGCGCTCTCTAGGTCAATTTTATTTATTACAGGAATGATTTCTAGATTATTATCAAGTGCTAGATAAACATTAGCTATGGTTTGCGCTTCAATACCTTGAGTCGCATCCACAACTAAAATAGCCCCTTCGCAAGCAGCGAGCGACCTTGACACTTCATAAGTAAAATCGACATGCCCTGGAGTATCTATTAAATGAAAAATATATTCTTCACCATCATTTGCTTGGTATTTCAATTCAACTGAATTTAATTTTATTGTGATTCCTCTTTCTCTTTCAAGATCCATAGAATCTAAAAATTGAGATTTCATTTCTCTTTCTGATACAGAATGAGTCAATTCTAAAATTCTATCAGCTAAAGTACTTTTTCCATGATCTATATGAGCTATAATTGAGAAATTGCGAATTCTTTTTTGTTTATCTTGCATTTTATCACCTCTAAGTTTTAAAAAAAGCATATCAATAATATGCTTTTTTAAACCAAGTTATCTATAAGCCATGTTCTGTAGCTTTAAAAAAGCCGGTAATCATTTATCTACGGTATAACCGTCAGTTGCTCGATTCATTTCTCTTACAACCGTGCCCCTACCATAATTTGGGTTTCTAGCTTGAGGGGTTTACCCGTTTCACACATATATATTCTATATGTATCGTCACTGTTGCACTTTACAAATACTCTGGCCTTTTACATCCATTTCTTCGCCGTCACCACTATTGTGGTGCCTAAACTTATTTTTTCGTTTAGCACAAACACTACAAGCATCTCAGCTTGTGCTAGCATGGACTTTCCTAACGCCTAAGCGCTCGATTACCCGATAACTTGGTACTTATATTATATCATTTTTTTAAGTCTTCTAATACTGCTTTTCTAGATAAATCTACTCTACCTTTATCATCAATCCCAATTACCTTAACTTGAATAACATCTCCAAGTTTTACTATGTCTTCAACTTTATTAGTACGCTTAACATCTAATTTAGATATATGTACTAATCCTTCTTGACCAGGCCAAAGTTCTACAAAGCAGCCAAATTTCTCAACGCGTTTTACAGTACCACTGTAAGTTTCTCCAATTTCAACTTCTCGGATAATATCTTCAATCATTTTCATTGCTTTATCAATAAAGTAAGTATCTTCATGCATTAAGATAACGCGTCCATCTTGTTCAATATCAATCTTAATATCATTACAAAGTTCAATGATATGTGAGATAGTTTTTCCACCAGAACCTATAATATCTCTAATCTTTTCTGGTTTAATTTTCATTAATTTAACCTTTGGAGCGTATTTAGATAGTTCTTTTCTAGGTTCGGAAATTGTGTTATTCATATTTTCAAGAATATGAAGTCTTGCCTTCTTAGCTTGAGCTAAAGATTCTTTAAATATATCTTTTGTAATTCCTGAAATTTTAATATCCATTTGTAATGAACAAATTCCCTCTTTAGTACCAGCTACTTTAAAGTCCATATCTCCAAAATGATCTTCTAATCCTTGAATATCAGTTAAGATAGTATAATCTTTATCATTTTTTACAAGTCCCATCGCAATTCCAGCAACAGGTGCTTTAACAGGTACTCCAGCCGCAAGTAAAGCTAAGGACCCAGCACAGATAGTTGCTTGGGAAGAACTACCATTTGATTCTAATATTTCTGAAACAATACGGATTGCATAAGGGAATTCATCTTCAGAAGGTAACACCTGTGATAATGCCTTTTCTCCTAATGCACCATGTCCTATTTCTCTTCTTCCAGGTCCTCTATAAAATCCTACAGAACCTACTGAGTATTGTGGAAAGTTATAATGCAACATAAATCTCTTGCCTTCTTCTACACTTACTCCATCAATAATTTGCGCTTCTCTTAAAGCTCCTAGAGTGACAGTAGCTAACGCTTGAGTTTGACCCCTTGTAAAGAGGGCGCTACCATGTGGCCTTGCGAGAATATCTATTTCAGATTCTAATGGACGAACTTCATCAATTTTTCTTCCATCAGGTCTAATTTTTTCTTCTGTAATTAAACGCCTTACTTCTTTTACCAATATTTCTTCTAAGACAGTTTTAGCGAAACCTAGTAATTCTTTTGTTTCATCTTTATCGTATTCTTTTAGATATTTTTCTTCTAGAACAGCTAAAACGTCTTCTTCAACCGCTTCAATAGCAGCTGCACGTTCAAGTTTTTCAACTACTGTAACTGCCTTAATAATTCTACCTTTTTCTAGTTCATAAACATCTTTACGAACAAATTCTGGGGCAGTTACTAATTCGATTTCCATAGTTTCTTTACCGCATTCTGCGATAATTTCTTCTTGAAATTCAACTAACTCTTTTATCTTTTCATGGGCGAACATCAATGCATCAAGCATGGTATCTTCATCCATTTCTTTAGCACTAGCCTCAACCATATTAATTGCCTCTTTAGTACCTGCAACAGTTAAATCTAAATCAGATACAGCTAGTTCTTCTGGAGTAGGGTTTAAAATAAACTCTCCATCAATACGTCCAACCATAACTCCAGCTACTGGACCATTAAAAGGAATACCACCAAGTCCAAGTGCCAAAGACGAACCAAACAATGCACTCATCTCAGGTGAATAGTTAGGATCTGCGCTAAGTACAGTATTGATAATTTGTACTTCGTTTCTAAATCCTTCTGCGAACAGTGGTCTTAAAGGCCTATCAATAGCTCTTGAAATCAATGTTTCATGTTCGGTAGGTCTACCTTCTCTTCTTAAGAATCCCCCAGGAATCTTTCCTGCAGAATATAATTTTTCTTGATACATCACTAATAATGGAAAATAATTCATCTTAGAAGGTTCTTTTCCAACTACAGCTGCAGTCAATACTGCAGTATCACCGTAGCGTACTAAACAAGATCCTGTAGCTTGTTTTGCTAATTGACCTACTTCTATAACAAATTCCTTTCCGTAAAAATCTTTTTTAAATACTTTTTTCATTTATTACCCTCATTTCGTATAAATCCATTATTCTCACTTAAATATTATATCACAATATTTGTATTTTCTAAAGAAAATCGAGACAAAGAATAAGCACCCTTTTGAGGGTGCTTATCGAGAAATTATCTTCTTAATCCTAATTTCTTAATCAAAGTGATGTAGCGTTCTAATGATACAGATTTTAAGTAGTTTAATAAACTTCTTCTCTTTCCAACCTTCATTAATAATCCTCTTTTTGAATGAAAATCATGTTTATGAATTTTTAAATGTTCATTTAATACATTGATTTCTTCAGTCAAAAGAGCTACTTGAACTTCTGGAGAACCTGTATCCCCTTCTTTTAATTGATACTTAGTAACGATTTCTTTGATTTTCTCTTTGCTTAAAGCCATAATTTCATCTCTCCTTTTTTCTAGTCTTACCTTAAATCCGAATAGAGAGTCGGAGTGTCTCTGAATTCAGGTCTAGGCGCGAAAATTATTATAACATAATATATCATCTTTTGCAAGGTTTATTGAATGGTAAATCCTGGTGAAAGATACTTGATTAAACCTTGAATAATTTGAAACATAGAATATGTGTCTTGTTTACAATATTCTAATAAATCAGTAACTGCTTTATCTCTATCTATAGGATTTAAAAATTTAAGTTTCATAAAAGTTTTATATGCCTCTACACCATTTTTAATTGTTAAATCACTATAAGCTGATTCATCAAATACTTTAATTACCTTTTTTAACGAATATGACCCTGACTGAATACAGCTATAAAAATTATATCTAGAAGCCTCATAATCAGAAAAACCTTGTTTAATAAAGAATTTTTTATTATTTTTTACCACATCTTTTAAATCAAACAAGCGATCAATTATCTTTTGTAATTCAAGTTTATATTCAGGAAAATATTCTTGAAATTCTTTTAGACGCTGTTCTTCAAATGTTTTATGATAAACTATTACACTCGAATCATATTTATTTATAATATGGATTAAACTTTTAACTAATTCTTTCCGATTATCATATTCAGGGTTAGCTAAAAATTCATAATGATTTTTTCCATTCTTTTTAAGTATATTTTCCTCTTTTTGAATATGAATAGAATATTGAAATACAGATTGAGTGAAAGGCGTTTCTCCCTTAAATCTCGGCAACATACAAGGCATGGCTTCAAAATCTAAGTAAATTAATGGAAAGCGTAGTGTTTTTAAAAATCGTCTCTATTTTTTCTTTGTGCACATGGATAAACTGAGCCTCTAGACAATACCTTTGCATTAAATGCTTTTCATCTTTTAACCAAGATATTGGAATATCTTCCATGCTAACTCTTCCTTGGTTGATTAATTCATAGGTATCGTGAAATACTTCCCCAGAATCTGTTGGTTCATAGAAGCCTCTATTAGAATTAAAATAATCTAGAATAGAATTTTCTTTAGGTATATGAGAAAAAC
>JAOZSU010000098.1:0-4890 GCA_029939475.1 Mycoplasmatota bacterium
CTTGCAAATGAAAATGTTGAATAAATCAAAAGGACCAGCTGTAAGAGCATTAGAGCACAGTCTGATAAACTAGAATATTCAGCTGAAATGTTAAAAACTTTGGAAAATCAAGAAAATTTAGATTTATTAGAAGCATATGTTAAAGAATTAACCGTATCAAATAATACAGTTAATGGAATACGTTTAGAAGATGGAAAAACAATAAAGGGAAAAACTGTTATTATTACAACTGGAACATTTATGGAAGCTAAAATATTAATTGGTGATACAAGTATAAGTGAAGGGCCATATAAACAAAAAGCCTCTATTGGTCTTAGTGCTAATTTAAGAAGATTAGGTCATAAAACATTTAGATTAAAAACAGGAACCCCTTCTAGAATTAAACGCGATTCAATAGATTTTAGTAAGATGGAATTATCACCTGGAGACAATTTTGCATATCATTTTAGTTTTGACCCATCATATTTACGAGTTTTAGATGAAGAATGGCCTTGTTATTTAATTCATACAAGACCAGAAACACATGAAATAATCAATAGTAATATTACTAAGTCAGCTATGTATAGCGGTCTTGTAGAAGGAGTTGGGCCGAGATATTGTCCTTCTATAGAGGATAAATTAGTAAGGTTTAAAGATAAAGAGAGACATCAATTATTTATTGAACCAGAATCAAGGTCTTTGGATGAAATTTATTTACAAGGATTTTCAACTTCAATGCCATATGATATTCAAGATGAAATGGTGCATTCTTTACCTGGATTAGAACATGCAGTTATAACAAAATATGCATATGCAATAGAATATGATGCAATTGATGCTAGAACTTTATGGCCTTCTCTAGAATCTAAAATAATAGAAAATCTATTTTTTGCTGGTCAAGTAAATGGTACAAGCGGTTATGAAGAAGCAGCTGCACAAGGATTAATGGCTGGTATAAATGCAACTTTGAAACTTGAAAAAAAAGATTCTTTGATATTAAGAAGAGATGAAGCTTATATTGGTGTATTAATAGATGATTTAGTAACTCGTGGGACTAATGAACCTTATCGCATGTTAACATCTAGGGCGGAATTTAGATTATTATTAAGACACGATAATGCAGACCTCAGATTGAGTGATTATGGATATAATCTAGGATTAATATCAGAAAAACGTTATGCTACTTTTGTTAAAAAAAGGCAGGATATTGAAACGGTTATAGAATTATTAAAAAATAACTATATTACTCCAAACAAAGAAGTTAAAAATTATTTACAAGACCATAACTTAACTAATATTAAAGGAAAAACATCTTTATATGATTTGTTGAAAAGACCTGATATGAATATGAATCATATTAAACAATTATTACCTGTTAAGATAAATTACAGTGAAGAAGTTGAAGAGCAAGTGGAAATTAATATTAAATATTCTGGATATATCGAGAAAGCTATTAAAGAAGCGAAAAAACTAAAAAAAGAAGAAAACATTAAAATACCAAAAGATATTAATTTTGATGATGTACCAAATCTTGCTTTAGAAGCTAGAAGTAAATTTAATAAAATAAGACCTTTATCAATTTCTCAAGCAAATAGAATTAGCGGGGTTAATCCGTCTGACATTCAGATGTTATTAATATATTTAAAACGCAAGTATGAAACATAAGTTTCATGATTTTAATCATAACTTAATTATTATATGGTAAAATATAAATATACTAAAGGAGTATATTATGTTTAAAGAGCGAGATAATCTTGATAATAGTTTGAATAAACTCTTATATAATCCCAAATTTAATAAATATTATAAAACTTTAATCGAAGCCAATAAAAAGACTAACCTAACTAGAATTACGGATGAAACAGAAGTTTATTATAAACATTTCTATGATTCTATTATTCTATCTAAATGGTTTGATTTGTCTAATAAAACTTTATTAGATATCGGAGCTGGAGCTGGATTCCCATCAATTCCTTTGAAAATTATTGAACCTTCTTTAAGCATTACTATTGTAGATTCATTAAATAAAAGAATTATATTTTTAAAAGAGTTAATAGAACAATTAAATTTTAAAGATATTAAATTAATTCATGGAAGGGCAGAAGAGTACCCTTATAGAAATCATTTTGATTTAGTTACATCAAGAGCTGTAGCTAAATTAAATATACTTATTGAACTTACCCTACCTTTTGTCCGCGTTGGAGGTTATTTTATTGCTTATAAATCAATAAGATATAAGGAAGAATTAGAAGAAGCAACGACAGGTATTAAAAAATTAGGTGGGGAAATAGAAGCTATTAAAGAATATTCAATTTCAAAAGATGAAATGCACGTTTTAATCTTAATAAAAAAGATAAACCCAACATCTAGCAATTATCCTAGGATATATGGAAAAATAAAAAAGAATCCTTTATAGGAGGATATTTTGAGAAGAAAGAAAACATACGCTTTTTCGGAAATCGAACAATATCGTGAATATTTAGAAATTAAGAACATAAGAGGAAAAACCACAATTATTACAGTGGTATTTTTCATTTTGTTGTTAATGACTTTAACATATATGATATTTGCTAAATATTCATGGGATTCAATTATTATTTTAGGAATAGCTTTTCTTGTTGTATTATTTGTAAGTTTCATTATGACAGCCTATGGAGAAACAGATTATTCATATTTAAAAATAAATAAATATTTATTAACACTTGGAATGTTTTCTGTTGTTACATTAATGATTATTATGCTACAATCACCATCTATTATTCCGCTGTTATTTGTTATATATTGTTTAGCTTCAATTTATCAAGATTTAAAAGTTATCGTAATTAGCGATTTATATTTTATTTTTATAATGATATTTGTTGTTGCTAATTATCCTGATATGTTTATCGCATTAAATAATACAAATGGTAATCAATTTAATATGACTTTATTCTCCATTTTATTTTTAGTTATGTTAACCATTTCTTCTTATATTATCATGAAAGAAAAATCCTTCTTTTATAATCAAATCTCAAAATCAAAAGAAATTGAATATCGTAATATTGATTTATTACTAAAATTAAAGCACCAAACTCATAAGGAAGAAAAAGATTTTTTAAGTTGTTATGAACAGGTAAATTCTTTTTTAGATGCTTTTAGTAAGAAATTAGAATTGCCTAATATTTTCACTGAAAAAATAAATATACTTATAGCATTAGAAAAAAATATTGATTATCAGACAATTTTAGATAAATATCCAGAATATACAAAAGAAGATCTTAATCGTTTAAATAATCTTGCAATTTCAAGACATAGTTTATTAAATAGAATAGCAGTAAAATTAAGTAAGACTAATAATGTTGATATTAAAAGAAGAGAAATATTTTCTGCGACACATTTTAAAACATTAAATAAACAAACTGATAAAGTAGAAGTTCATATTATTGCTTTTGTAATATTTTACGTGACACTTAAAAAAGGATTATTTGGATTAAACAAAATTTCAGATGAAGATATTTATAATATGATTACTAATACGGATTATTATTATAATATTGATTATCGTGTAATGAAAATATATCAAGAAAACCCAGAAGTATTTAATATAATCATTTCCGAGGCGTTTGAGTCTGGGGGTGATGATTGATGAAAGAATTTTTTAGAAAAGTACTTAATACAGAATTTCTTCCAATTAGCGAAGTTAGAAAAATAAAAGTATGGTTAGTGATGGTATTTTTAATGATATTAACCATTATTACAATACCTTATTCAGCGTTCTTTGATTATTCAATATTGATGAAGATTATAACTGTATCTAGTTTATTTATATTACTATTTATTATTTTTATACTAGTTCGTTTTAATAAAATCATAGCCGCTATTCAAACATCAATTATTTATTCAATATTATTAATGCTATATTATACCCAAGGAGTTAATAGTTTTTACGCTTATTTATTTTTCTATATAGCTTTGTCAATTATCATTTTTTATCAAGAAGTGTTTTCGTATCTTATCTATGGCACTATAGTTGTTATATTGGGGTCTTATTATACATTAGTATTTAAAGAAGGTTTAATTATTACCAATGATATTATTGGTTCACAATATATATTTGTGGTTATGCTAATATTGTTTTATATAGTTAATTTTATTCATATACTTCATAATGAAAAACTATATACAGACTTGAATTATGAATGGGTAAAAATGAACCGTATTATACATAAGTACCAAGATGATATTTTGTTTTATTTAGAAGATATAAGACAAGAAGCGCATTTACCATCAATTTATGAAAATAGAGAATTTCAAAAAGCTTCGTTTGAATTAAGTGAGTTTATAGCTGAACAGATTATGAAAGATGGTAAAGAAATCATTAATTTAATGGATTTATATATATATATACATGAAAAAGGATTAAAACAAATCCTCGACAACCCTGAAATATCAGTAGCTATGAAAAAAATATCAAATATGTTAGGAAAATATCTATTAAATGAAAACACAGATATGTTCTCTATGTTAATTAATTTTTATGTTCGTTTTGAAGAAACCAAAACTTATCAAAAAAATAGATATAGTTATTCTGTAGAAGAAATAACCAATAAAAAAGATGAACAAATTATAGCTTTTTGTTTAGTTTATATAACACTAGCAAGAGAATTAGAAAAAAATAGAAATTGGAGTCAATTAAAAGCTTCTAAAGATAATTATGAAGAAGAAATATTAAAATTTACTAATTTAGAAGAATTTTTCTCACCACAAGTAATAGCTTTTTACAGAGATAACTATGAAATGATTAAAGAATATCTTGATTATAAGAAGTAAGGAAGTTAAATATGAGTTTAGTATTATCAATAGCCAATCAAAAAGGTGGAGTTGGAAAAACGACTACCGCAATTAATCTAGCGAGTTCATTGTCTGATTTAG
>JAOZSU010000099.1:0-4864 GCA_029939475.1 Mycoplasmatota bacterium
TTTAAAAGATAAAGATATTAGAGCAATTTATGTTGGATTAACCAGAGCAGAATCTAATCTAATTATTCATACAGTTACTGATATGTTTGATTTCTATTCTGATATTAATATTGTATCTAATGAATTTGAAGAGCCAAATCAATTAGCAATTCAATTAGGACATAAAGATATTAATTTAGGCGGAGCTAGTTATTGGCAATATTCTTTAAAAAACATACAAACTGGAGATGAATTAAAGATAGATGAAGAAGGGGTTATTTTAAGTGATAAAATTAGAATTTATTTTTCGAAAGACATGCAAAATAAAATAAATACAAAGCTTAAATATGGATACAAATTAAATTTTGCTAAGGTAACATTTAAAGTAAAATGGTATGATAAAGAACAAGACAAAGAATTTTGGATAATATTACCAAGAATAATCTTTAAAAAAGATATAAATAACTAAAAGTATAAAAATCATAAAAAAAAACACTAAAAACTAGTGTTTTTTTAATTATTATAAAGCTTCATTTTTAAGGGGATTAACATTATAGCTCTTTACTTTTAATGATTCTCCATCAAAAATAATTTTATTTAAACAACAATTATATAATCTAGAAGTATACTTAAATTCAGAAACATGTTTAGTAAGTATAGCTTTAATAACATGTGAATGAGTTACAATCAATAGTTTTTTATCTGGATATTTATGACAAATATCTGTTAAAGCTTCAGAAACTCTTTTTTCTAAAACTTCATTTGTTTCCATATTAGGCACAAGACCTCTATGTATTAAATAATAATAGTCATCATTAATCTCTTTGCCATCATAATCTCCAAAGTTTCGTTCAATTAAACCTTTATCCATTACAATAGGTCGAATGTTTAACATTCCCTTAGTAACCATTTTAGCTGTAGTATAAGCTCTTTTTAACGGTGAACTTATCACCATATCAAAAGTTATATTATTTTTCGCAAAATATAAACCTGTTTGAAAAGCCTGCTTTAACCCATCTTCGTTTAAAGGGTTATCCATTCTTCCTTGGACAATGAAATTTTTATTAGCTTCTGTTTGCGCATGGCGCATTAAAATTATCTCATTCATTTAATCACCATAGGTATTATAACAAAAAATAAAGATTTGTTAAGTAAAAGTTTTATTGTAAGTGGTTTCATTAGAAGAAAACTTTAGTTTACAACTATATAATTTAATAGTATAATAAATATTGCAAAGAGAGGTAGAAGCATATGAGAATGGTGGATATAATAGTTAATAAACGTGAAGGAAAAGAAAATACACAAGCAGAAATTGATTTTTTAATAAAAGGTTATGTAAATGGTGAAATTCCTGATTATCAAATTAGTTCTTGGTTAATGGCGACTTATTTTCAAGGGATGACTGACAGTGAATCTTTTTATTTAACAAAAGCCATGCTTTATAGTGGAGATATTATTGATTTAAGTATGATAGATGGTGTTAAAGTTGATAAACATTCAACTGGAGGCGTTGGCGATAAAACAACACTTGTTTTAGGGCCTCTTGTGGCGAGTCTTGGAGTAAAACTCGCGAAGCTTTCAGGACGTGGATTAGGACATACTGGTGGAACGCTCGATAAGATGGAATCAATAGAAGGTATGAATATTAACTTGACAGAAGAAAAATTTATCGAACAAGTGAAGAGAATAAATATGGCTGTAGCTGGGCAGACGAAGAAGATTGTTCCAGCTGATAAATTATTATATGCTTTAAGAGATGTTACAGGGACTGTACCATCAAAACCATTAATTGCATCAAGTATCATGTCAAAAAAACTTGCAAGTGGCGCTGACGTAATCTGCCTTGATGTTAAAATTGGTGATGGAGCTTTTATGAAAACTTTAGATGAAGCTAAAGATTTATCAAAAATAATGGTTTCTATAGGTAGATCTTTTAATAAATCAGTATTTGCCTTTATTACTGATATGGATCAACCTTTAGGTAATACTGTTGGTAATAGACTAGAAGTAGTAGAAGCTATAGAAACTTTAAGTGGAAAAGGCCCTAAAGATTTGGAAACACTTTGTGTTAACATTGCTTCATATATGATTTATTATGCAAAAAAAGCAGATTCTATTGAAGATGCAAAAGAATTGGCTTATGAACAATTACATAATGGTAAAGCCCTAGCTAAATTCTATGAATTCGTTGAAGCACAAGGTGGAAAAATTCCTGATTTAGAAACATTTATTGAAATTAAAGAAATTCTTCCTTATAAAGCTAAAAAATCAGGTTATATTAAACGAATTAAAGCGTTAAATATAGGCCTTGCGTCTATGAAGCTTGGTGGAGGAAGAGAGACAAAAGAAGATATAATAGACCCTAATGTTGGAATCAAATTACATAAAAAAGTTGGTGATTTTGTTAATAAAGGTGATGTTTTATGTGATATTTATAAAAACAAACCATTATCAGAAGATATCATACCTTTATTAGATGAAGCTTATGAAATAGTTGAAGAAAAAATACCTACACCAAAAACTATTAAAACAATAATTAATTAAGTTTGTAAAGTTAAATCAATGGTGGTATAATATATATGTAAAAGGGGAGCTAGGAAGACCTGGCTGAGAGTATAGCTAACTGCTATTGACCTTACCTGATCTGGATAATGCCAGCGTAGGATAATAATATCTTACCTATTAGGTCCCTTTATTTTAAGGGGCTTTTTTTTGCCCCTATAAAGGAGAGAAAAATGAAAAAAGATGAAATACAAGCTATGGTAGAAACCGGAGTATTTGTCGGTATAGCCGTTGTTCTAGATTTAATATTTGGGGCGATTTATTCACTTCCCTATGGGGGAAGTATTGGTTTTAGTATGTTGCCAATATTTATGATAGCCTCTAGAAGAGGACTTAAATATGGCCTTATTTCAGGAATACTTTTTGGATTAATTCAAACAATGATAAGAGTTTATTTCTTAAATTTCTTACAGTATTTTTTAGATTACATAGTTGCTTTTACAGTGCTTGGGATTGGAGCTTTAATACCTAAAACATTAACAAAGGTTTCTAGATTTGTTGGTTTAATACTTTTAGGAAGTTTTTTGAGACTCGTAGCCGCTTCTTTAGCGGGTGTTGCTTACTGGGCCTCATATATTCCTGGCGAAATGGCATGGGTAGATGGCATATTTCATACTAATTTTGTTGGAAGTTTAAGTTATAATGCATTGATATTTTTTGGAGCATTTATTTATAATTCTTTATATATGATACCATCGGCTTTGTTTTGTGTAATTATTGGAGTTATAATTCATAGACGAGGAATTTTACAATATAATATTAATAGGATTTCTTAAAAAAATAATAAATTACAAATATTAGCACTCAATACTTGACAGTGCCAATTTTTGTGATATAATATGAATGAAATCAATTAGATGGAGGTTAATTATGAGCAAGGAAGTAAAACAATTTCAAACAGAATCTAAGAAATTATTACATTTAATGATTCATTCTATTTATACAAACAAAGAGATTTTTTTAAGAGAGTTAATATCAAATGCAAGTGATGCAATTGACAAATATCACTTATTAAGTCTAACAGATGATTCATTAGAAAAAACAAATGATTATGAAATACATATTGATGTAGATAAGAAAAAACGTAAAATTACTATCACTGATAATGGTATTGGTATGACCTATGATGAACTTATCAATAATATAGGAACAATAGCTAAAAGTGGTACTTTAGAGTTTCTTAAGAATCTAAAGGATAAAGAGACTAAAGACTCTGATTTAATAGGACAATTTGGTGTTGGATTCTATTCTGCATTTATGGTATCAAGAAAAGTAGAAATCATTACTAAATCACCTTTTTCTGAAATGGGATATCGTTGGACATCAACTGGTGAAGATGAATTTACAGTAGAAGAAATTAAACGCCAAAAAAGAGGAACTAAAATTACTCTTTATATTCGCAAAAACGAAGATGGCGAAAATTATGATGAATTTTTAGAAGCTTATAAAATTCGTTCTTTAGTTAAAAAATACTCTGATTATGTAAAATATCCAATCACAATGGAAACAGAAAAAAGCATTCCTAAAAAAGATGAAGATGGCAAAGAAATAGAAGGCGAATTTGAAACAGTTATTGAAAATGAAACCTTAAATGAAATGGTTCCTATTTGGAAGAAAAACAAAACAGAAATTAAGGATGAGGAACTAAATGAATTTTATAAAACACAGTATTATGATTATCACGATCCAATGTTTCATATTTGGACAAATGTAGAAGGAGCTTTAACTTATAAAGCAATAGTATTTATTCCAAGTAAAGCACCTCAAAACCTATACTCTGATAAATATGAAAAAGGGTTACAATTATATGCTAAAGATGTATTTGTAATGGATAAATGCAAAGAATTAGTTCCCGATTATTTAAGATTTATCAAGGGGTTAGTTGTTTCATCTGATTTAAACTTAAATATTTCAAGAGAAGTTTTACAACATAATAGACAACTCGAGAAAATTCAAAAAAATCTTGAAAAGAAAATTATCAATATGTTGGAAAAAACCTTGAAAAATGATCGTGAAAAATATGAAGAATTCTGGAAAGAATTTGGAGTAAATATTAAATACGGCATTTATGATAGTTTTGGAATTAATAAAGACTTATTAAAAGATTTATTAATTTTTGAAACTGTTAACGAAGATAAAAAAATAACTTTAAAAGAATACATAGAAAAAATGCCTAAAGATCAAAAAGAGATTTATTATGGTTCAGCGCATTCAAAAGAAGCTTTAAAAGCTACACCACAGATGGATGTTATTAAATCTAAAGGCTACGATGTATTAGTCTTAACTGATGATATTGATGAATTTATGATTAGTATACTCGGAG
>JAOZSU010000100.1:0-4819 GCA_029939475.1 Mycoplasmatota bacterium
TTAGCTACTTTGGCTTCTAATAATTTTGCAAAACAAAACCCTAATTTAGTCATTGAAGGTGATATTGATTCACATGATAGAACTCCTTTAATTTTAAATCCAGGAGAACCAGAAGTTAAAGAATATATTCGCAATGTAGTAAAAGAATTGATAAATAATTATGATGTCGACGGTATTCATTTTGATGATTACTTTTATCCATATAGTGGAATTTCAAGTGATAACGCACCCTATGATTTATATAAATTACCAGGACAAACTATAGAAGATTGGCGCAGAGAAAATGTCAATGATGTTGTTCGTGGTGTTAAAGAAGATATATATCCTTATAAAGAATTATCTGGAAATTCTGTTAAATTTGGTATTAGTCCATTCGGTATTTGGGGAAGTGGTATTGAAGGGTATTCTAGAACTTTAGATGGCGGAAGTAACACTAGTCCTTATAACACATCCTCATATCTTGATCAATACGCTGATAGTAAGAAATGGGTTCTAGAAGGTTGGCTTGATTATATTTGTCCTCAAGTTTATTTTCCTTTCACGCATTCCACTGCACCGTACGCTGATGTAGTTGATTGGTGGGTTAATATTTCAAGAGGAACAGGTGTTGATGTATATATTGGACACGCTGTTTCTTCAGCTGCTATATATAATTGGGAAGGAACTGAAATAGCTGATCAACTAAAATATGACTTGCAACATCCTGAAATTAAAGGAGAGGTAATGTACCGCCTTGGATACTTGGATGATTCTCATATGCAATATGTTGTCGATAATTATTGGACCGAGACTCCAACAAATATTTATGAAGCTAATATACCATTTATTACAGTTACTGTAGATGGCGAGATGAGTGATGATATTTATATCAGTGATGTTTTAATGACACTTTCTTCAAGTGATACTATATATTATCAATTAGATGATTCTGATTGGACACTTTACATTTCACCTATCAATATAACTGGCTCTGGAGCGCATATTGTCTATATGAAAACTGTCGATGATTTTGGGGTTGAGAGCTCTGTTTCTTCATATAATGTCCCAATTCAATATTTAAATCCTGATATTCCAACTATTGAAGTAAGTGGTGATAAAATTGGAGATAATTATCTAGTGGGGGCAGAGATTACAGTCAATTCTACTAGCGAAGATATCTATGTCGCAATTAATCACGGTAGTGTTGGCGAATTTAATCTTTATACAGGTCCAATTACTTTAACTGATTCTGGTTCATATTTTATACGTGCAATAACAATTGATTCTCGAGGTACTGAAAGCGAGGAAGTTGATTTATATTTAACTCTTCAAGAAGAATGTTTTTCAGATCCAGTTATAAATATAACAGGAATAGGTCAAGATCCAAATTATCAATCAGCTACAGTTTCACTAAGCGGTGAAACCAGTATGCAGTATAAGATTAATGATGGGTTATGGATCGATTATACTGAACCTTTTGAGTTAATCACTGAAGGGCAGTATACAATATATTATAGAAACAACGATGCTTGTATGGTTGAACTTTCTAAAGATATAGTAATTGACTCAACTCCACCAAGCGACGCAACAATTATAATAGATGGAACTTATGATGGAGAGAAGTTCTATACATCAGAAACAACAGTATCATTTTCGACTTCTGAAGAGAATACTGTGGTAATTTATCGCATGCACAATGGTAAGACTTGGTCAAGCTGGCAAGTTTATACAGGACCAATTAATTTAGTTTATACAGCTAATTATACTTTCGAATATAAAACAATCGATGAAGCTTTAAATGAAAGTGAAGTTCTTTCTCGAAGAGTAAGGTTAGATATACCACCAACAGAAACAAATATCTATGTAATTAGAGATGGTGAAATCATAACTTATCACAATACAGATATTCCAATTGAATTACCAACTTATACTGAAAAATCAGAAGAAATAAGAGCTGTTTGGATAGCTACTGTTTCTAATATTGATATTGGTTTATGCACTTCTGAAGAAGATTATAAACAAAAAATTATCAATATGTTAGATATTATAGAAGCTAATAATTTTAATACGATTTTCTTCCAAGTTCGCCCTATGAATGATGCCTTTTATGACAGTGACTACGCACCGTGGAGTCGCTATTTAACTGGAACTGAAGGGGTTGATCCTGGTTGGGATGTTTTACAATTTTTAATTGATGAAAGCCATAAACGAGGAATAGAATTCCACGCTTGGTTAAATCCATATAGAGTATCTACTGGAACTGGTTCTAAAGAAGATCAATTAGCTTTATTATCACCTGATAATTTTGCTAGACTTCATCCTGATTTAGTCATCCAAGATAATAATGGAAAACTAATTTTAAATCCAGGAGAAAGACAAGTGCAGGTATATATTCGTAATGTAATCGAAGAATTAATAGCCAAATATAATCTCGATGGTGTTCATTTTGATGATTATTTCTATAGTTATGGAGGAATTCCTTTATCAGCCGATGAAGATTTATATAACAGATTAAAAGAACCAGATGAATCACTAGACGATTGGCGTAGGGAAAACATCAATACTGTAGTAAGAGAAGTTCATGAAATGATTAATGAATATAATCAAAATCATGGAACTCATATACGCTTTGGAATTAGTCCATTTGGAATTTGGAAATCAGGTGGTGAAGATGGCAGTAACACTTCATCATATACATTACAATCATATTCTGATCAATATGCAGACTCACGCAAATGGGTTATGGAAGGTTGGGTAGATTATATTTTACCGCAGTTATATTGGGAATTTGATCACTCTAGTGCACCTTTTGCAGATCTTGTGGATTGGTGGGCAGAGTTATGTGACGAATACAATGTTGATTTAATTATTGGACATGGTTTTTATCGCTACGATAATGATAGTTGGACTGATGTAAATGAATTACCTGAACAGCTTAGATCTATTTCCCAATATGAGTCAATTATAGGAAGTTCATTCTTTAGTTATAGAACTCTTCTTAGTGCTGATACTGAAGTTGTGGAATTTTTAGATAGATTAAATAATTATTATTGGACAGAATATGTAACTTTCCCTTGGGTTAGTCTTGTAGAAAAAGAAGAAGAAATAACTTGTCCAGTTGGTCAAGTTGAAGAAGATGGCACTTGTGTTGATATTTGCGCGGTTGGCGAAGAATATGTAGACGGCGAATGTCAATCAGTTTGTGCTATTGGCGAAGAATATGTAGATGGAGAATGTCAATCAGTTTGTGCTATTGGCGAAGAATATGTCAATGGAGAATGTCAATCAATATGCGGAATTGACCAAACATACCAAGACGGAAGCTGTGTATATCTTCCTTGTCAAGATGGATATGTTAGAGTAGACGGAACCTGTGTTATCGTTACTGAACCTAAAACAGGTTGTGGTTTCTTTAATGCAATTAGTTTATTCGCAGTAAGTTCAATTTCACTTGGAGGATTCTTATTAACGAGAAAGTGGTTTATGTAATATGAAAGAAATCACTGAATTATTAAATCAAGGTGTAAAGCTTGGTGATTTTCCCGGCGCCTCTTACGCAGTTGTTTATAGAAATGGCTTTATTGATAAAGATTTTGTCGGTTATAAACAAATATTTCCTAATAAAATAAAAAATAAAGGTAATGAATTATACGACTCGGCTTCACTTACTAAAGTAATAGTTACTACAACCTTGATTTTAAAATTAATTGAAGATAAAAAAATATCACTCAATTCAAAAATAAGTGATATACTTAAAAACTTTAAACATAAAGAAGTTACGATTTTTGATCTTTTAACGCATTCATCAGGATTGCCTGCGGATATTCCTAATGCTAGAAGTTTAAGAAATAGAAAAGATGTATTAGATAAGGTATTTTCTTTTGATCTAATATATTCTACTGGAAAAGATATAGTGTATTCAGATATTGGTTTCATTATTTTAGGTCTTATTGTTGAAAAATTAAGTAAAAAAACTTTGGATAGTTTCGCAAAGGAAGTAATATTTGACCCACTAAAGATGCATGATACTAGTTTTTCTCCTGATAAAAAACGCGCAGCACCTACGGAATATAGAGAAGATGACGTATATAAGGGTTTATTAATGGGAAGAGTTCACGATGAAAAAGCATTTGCATTAGGTGGGGTTAGTGGCCATGCGGGAATGTTTTCTACTGCGAGTGATTTGTCTAAGTTTATTTTAACTATATTAAACAATGATGAATTAGTCTTAAAAAAAGAAACGGTTGATATGTTGTTTATTCCGAGAATAAAAAGTTCAAAAGGAGTAATTAGAGCTCTTGGTTGGGATAAACCGACAAAAGGATCAACTGCAGGAGATTATGTAAGCTTTGAAGATACTATTTTACATACAGGTTTTACTGGTTGTAATCTTTGGATTGATAGATCTAAAGGGATTGGGTTTGTGATGCTTTCTAACGCAGTTCATCCTCATAGAGAAGATAATAATATAAGAAAATATAGAAATAAAATAGGAAATATAATTTTGTCAAACAAGGAGAAAAACCTATGAAAAAAATAATTTTGTTTATAACTCTTGTTATAGTGGCGTTTAGCGTAACTGCATGTGCAGATACTTTAGTTATCACATATCCAACAACTACCTTAGAAGCTATAGAAATCAACGTAGATAGGAATATAATAGACATCACTAAAGGCGATGACTATCAACTGGTTGTTACTTCTAATGATCCTGTTGGATTAATCTATAGCGTTGATAAAGCAGGAATTATCACATTGTCTGATACAGGTTATATTACTTCCTTAAAGGAAGGGACAGTTACAGTTAAAATCACTTCTAGAAGTAATCCAGAAGTTTATC
>JAOZSU010000101.1:0-4809 GCA_029939475.1 Mycoplasmatota bacterium
TAAACTCATTCCAGTAGCATCTGACAATATTCCGGCATTTACTGGTAAAATGTAAACCATTGCTAGGAATATAGTCAAACCTCCCAGCAATTCTTTTGTGATTGTCGAACCACGTTCTTCAATCTTAAAAAAATCATTTAAATACTTTTTCATTTTCTTCCTCCTGTCTCATTTGTCAACAAAAGCCATAAGAAAAGCCTTAGGTAATTTACACTAAGGCTAGCCAAATCAAAAACAATGAAAAATGATTTCAAAGTTTGAAATAGTAGCCGTAGTCTTATCATTTACGGTGATAAGGTAGAAACTCTCGAACCATATTATCGAAGTTATACGACTTTTATTAACTTCAAAAAAGATTATAACATAATATATAAATAAAAAACAATAGTATTTATTAATGAAAGCGTTTTATAACAAAATAATATATAAACATAATTAAAATATTCATTTTATTTTAGAGATTAATTTATTAATAATAAATTTAGAAGAATCATCAATAATATCTAATCTATCACCACTAAATTTCTCTAAATAGGTGTATTCTTTATCATTAATTATTAGTCCAAAACATACAGTCCCAATATTAACGTTATTATCATTAACTACTGGACCTGCCTCTCCTGTAGTTGAAATAACTACATTAGATTTTGTTAGTTGTTTAGTTCTCCTTGCCATTTCAAGAGCTGTTTCTTTTGAGACAATTCCATATTTATCAATTGTTTTTTTTGAAACCCCTAATGCTTTTATTTTAGCATTATTTGAATATACAATATAAGACATTTCAGTAATATTAGATGCTCCTGGAATCTGAATTATTGAACTTATAATTTTACCTCCAGTAATTGATTCTGCAGTGCTTATTTTTAATTGTTTTTCTTTTAATAATTTAACTAAACTCTTGTAAGCGTCCATATTTTCACCTATAAATTAAAGCGGAAATGGAAAATATCTCCATCTTTTGCAATATATTCCTTTCCTTCTAAACGGAACTTACCTAATTCTTTAGCTTTATTTTCAGATCCAGCTTCAACTAAATCATTAAAGCTAATAGTTTCAGCTCTGATAAATCCTTTTTGAAAATCGGTATGAATAATACCAGCACATTCAGGTGCTTTCATACCATCTTTAAATGTCCAAGCTCGTACTTCTTTTTCTCCAGCAGTAAAGAATGTTTTTAATCCTAATATATCATAACTAACTGTAATTAATTCTTCTAACCCAGAATGTAGAATGCCTAAATCTTCCATAAACATTTGACGTTCTTCAAGTTCTAATTCGCTCAGTTCTTGTTCTATTTTCGCTGAAATTACAACCATTTTTGAGTTTTCTTCTTTGGCTAATATTTCAATTTCTTTTACATATTTATTATTAGAAAAATCAGCTAACTCATCTTCTGATATATTGCATACATATACCATAGGTTTAGCTGTTAGAAATGAAAAATTCTTGATTATTTTCTTTTCTTCTTCATTAAGTTTACAAGCTCTAATAGGAACTTGTTGTTTCAACATTTCATTTAATTTCATCAACACATTGTACTCAGTTATAGCTTCTGAGTCTGTTTTTAAACTAGCTCTTTTTTTAATTTTAGGAAGTCTTTTTTCTATAACTTCCATGTCGGCAAATATTAATTCGATTAAAATAGTTTCAATATCTCTTAAAGGATTAATTGTACCATCTACATGAACGACATTATCATCTTCAAAACAACGAACAACTTGTACAATTGCATCACAATTTCTTATATGAGATAAAAATTGATTCCCTAATCCTTCTCCTTTTGAAGCACCTCTTACAAGTCCTGCTATATCTCTAAATTCAAATGTAGTGTATATAGTTTTTTTGGGATTATACATTTTTGTTAAAACATCCACTCTTGAATCAGGGACTTCAACAACTCCTATATTTGGTTCAATTGTAGCAAACGGATAATTTGCTGCTAAAACTTTTGAATTAGTTATTGCGTTGAATAATGTTGATTTTCCAACATTTGGTAAGCCTACAATTCCAGCTATTAATCCCATCATTTCACCTCATTACAATTAATATTAAATAATTTACAGGTATTAAAATATGTTTTATCTTCAACTTCTTTTAAACTTATATTCTTTATTTTTGCTATTTCACGAGCAATATATAACACATTTTTAGATTCATTTGTTTTCCCTCTATAAGGTTCTGGAGATAAATACGGTGAATCTGTTTCAACCAATAATTTATTTAGAGGTACATCTTTAGCTACTTCTTTCGGAACCCTTGCATTCTTAAAAGTTACAGGCCCAGCTAAGGAAATATACATATTTAAATCAATAAATTGTTGCATTGCTTCTTTTGAAGCTGAATAACAATGCATTACTCCTAAACCTTCAATATTTTTATATTTCTTAATAATTTCAAATGTATCTTGTAAAGCGTCTCTCATATGAATAATTATTGGTAATTTGTGTTTATTAGCTACTTTAATTTGATTTATTAATAATTGCTTTTGTTCTTCGATATATGTTTTATCCCAATAATAATCTAGGCCTATTTCTCCTATAGCTACTACTTTAGGGTTAGAAAAATATTTATCCATCCAAGTTAAATCAATATCAAAGGTTCTTGCTTCCGAAGGGTGTATTCCAATAGCTGCGTATATTTCATCATATTGATTAGCTAAATCGATAGCTAGAATACTGGAATCATAGTCATATCCCACACAAATAATTTTGTTTACTCCATTATTTTTAGCTCTCATTAAAATTTCATCAACATTATTTATTAATTTCTCACTATTTAAGTGTGCATGTGAATCAAATAACATAATCTGTCCTTACTTATGAAAATCGGATTATATATCCGATTTACATATTCAAATAATATTCAATTATCTTGTCAGTAGTAAATCCTAATGAAGCAACAACTTCATTTCCTTTACCACTTTTACCAAATCTATCTAAGCCATAAACTTTGTTAGCGAAACGATACCAAGTTAATGAAGCTCCCATTTCAATTGCTAAACGTTTTTTACATTTTTTAGGTAATACTCTTTCTTGAATTTCAGATGGTTGACTTAAAAATAATTCTACAGAAGGCATTGATACTACTCTAACAAATATACCATATTCATTCTTAAGTTTTTCCTGAACGCTCAATGCTAGTCCTACTTCTGAACCAGTAGCTATTAAAATACCTTCATAATTATCTATATCTTTAGCTATGTAAGCCCCTATTTTAAATTCTTCATAACTAACTTTATGTGTAACAACAGTGTTTTGTCTTGTTAAAACTAAAACTGATGGTTTATCAAAAGTTGTTAGTGCATATTGCATAGCAAATCTAGTTTCATTAGCGTTAGCTGGTCTAAATGTATTTAAATTAGGAATAGTTCTAAACATTGATAACTGTTCAATAGGTTCATGTGTTGGCCCATCTTCTCCAACTGCTACAGAGTCATGAGTAAAGATGAAAATTGAAGGCAAGCCCATTAATGCACTTAAACGTATAGCTGGTTTCATATAATCTGAGAATATAAAGAATCCTCCGCTAAATGATTTTAAATTATGTAAAGCCATACCATTAGTAATAGCTGCCATCGCGTGTTCTCTTACACCATAGTTAATATTTCTGCCGCTAGGATGATTAAAATCATAATCGCCATCTATTCCTTTAACTTTCGTAGAAGCTGTTAAATCAGCTGATCCACCTATCATTTCAGGTAGTTTTTCACTTAATATAGGTATGATTTTACCGATACTATTTCTAGTAGCTTCTTTTGTGCCTAATTCAAGTTGAGGAATTAATTCATTAAAATTAATATTTATTTTTTTATCTATTATATTTTTTAGTTTATGATAATCTTCTAAATAATGTTCTTTATATTTATCTAATAATCTTTTCCATTCTTTATATTTTTCTTTTCCTCTTTTACCAAAAGATTTAGAAAAATCATCATACACTTCTTTAGGTATATCAAAAGGTTCATATAAATAATTTTCGCGTTTTCTCATAGCTTCTGTTTCTTCAAATCCTATAGGTGCCCCATGTGTTGATGATGTTCCTTGGTTTTTAGAACCATATCCAATAACGCTTTTAACTTCAATAAAAACTGGTTTATCAGATTGTTTTGCTTTTTCTAATGTTTCATGAAGGGTTAATAAATCATTTGGCTTTTTAATTAAATAATAATTCCAATTCATGCTTTTTATTTTCATTTCGATATTATCACTATTAGCATTTTTAGTTGGACCATCAAGTTGGATATCATTAGAATCAAACAAAATTATTAATTTGTTTAACTTATATCTACCGGCTAAACTCATAGCTTCTAAAGTAACGCCTTCTTGTAAATCACCATCACCACATAAAGCATATGTATAATGATCAATGATATTAAATCCTTCTTTATTAAATTTGGCTGATAAATAAGTTTCAGCTAAAGCATTACCAACTGCCATAGCTACACCTTGGCCTAAAGGTCCAGTAGTTGAATCTACACCATCAGTATGTCCATATTCAGGATGTCCTGGAGTCTTAGAATCAAGTTGTCTAAACTGCTTTAAATCGTCAATAGATATATTATATCCAGCTAAATGAAGAACAGAATACAATAATGCGCTACCGTGTCCTGCAGCTAAGAAAAACCTATCTCTATTAAACCAATTTGGTTCTTCTGGATTAGCAACTAAATTATTTTTATATAGTTCATATACCGTTCCAGCTGCACCTAAAACAATACCTGGATGTCCACTATTAGCTTTGTTTATCATATCAATTCCTAAAAATCTTAATGTCTTTATTGATTGTTCCATTTTAACACCACATTTCTTT
>JAOZSU010000102.1:0-4741 GCA_029939475.1 Mycoplasmatota bacterium
TCAAATATAATAAGTATTAATCCTTGTCCTAAATCACCAAACATCATTCCAAACAATAAAGCATAAGTGATTGCTAAAAAAGGCGTTGGATCAATGCTTGAGTAACTCGGTAATCCATACATCTGCATAAAAGATACAAAAGGTTTTGTAAACCAATTATTCTTAAGTTTTGTTGGTGGTTTAATACGTTTATCTGAATCAGCTGGAATAATTTCTATTTCAACATCATCCATATCCTTATATTTATTCTTAAGAGTTTTAATTTCACTTTTAAGTACAAAACCAGTAATACTAAAAATTTCTCCTAAACCAACTACATATTGTCTTGCATCATAAATTCTATTTAGTAAAATTAATTCTCCTTTAACATGTGCTAGCTGTTTTATATTTTCATCAAATATTTTTTCTATTTCTTCTAGTGTCTCATATAAACTTTTTTCTGCAACTTCAATTTCTTTTATTAAAGAAGATTCCGCATTTTCTGGAGTTCCATGTACAAAATCTGGGATATGGATTCTTTCAAAGAACAAAGATGAAAAAATATTATCAATTTCACGTTCATAATTATTTGTGACTAAATACATACACCAACTGTAATTTTTTTCTTCATGAAATTGTTTAAAAATAAATGGTTTATTTTGATAAAACTTAAGTTTTTCTACACTATCAAGAGGCAATCTTCCTACTCTTGCGCTTACATATTTACAAGAAAACAAATCATCTAATGAAATATCTAAATTTTCAAGATTTTTAATTTGTGTTAATGCATCTCTATATTTTTTAATTAATATTTTTGTTTCTTTACGATGTTGTGTTAATTTCTTAAGTTTTACATGTGTATTGTATATATAATTTTGCATCACTTCATAAGACTGATCAGCTTTCACTACGTTTTCTGGAATAATAGTTTTAAAGTTTTCTTGTTCTATTTCTTCCAATTCTTTAAATATGACATTACTAGGGTTAGACGAAACAAATGATGTTAATCCATGTACACGATCAATAAATTCACTCGATTTTACAGGGTGAACGCATTTTAAATCAACAAATCTTTCCAAAATGGTATCTAGATTCGTTACATTTGAATTTATTCTAAATAATTTTAATTTTGATATCGCCATATTTTCCCTCTAAAACTAAATTTAAATAAATCTATTAATTAACTTATTATTTAAAACAAGGTTTTTTTAATAATCTTTTCCATTGTTTAGGTGGTTTTAATCTTTTATCAAAATCCGCAGGCATAATTTCAATTTCTACATCCTTAACATTCTCAAAAATACTTTTTAAATTTTCTACATTTCTAAGCAAAATAAATCCTGAAATATTAAATTTATCACCTAAACTTATTACATATTTTCTTGCCTCAAATAGTTTTTCTAAGAAAATTAATTCGCTTTTAGTCTTTATAAGTTCATCCATGTTTGTTTCAAAAGCGTTTTTAACTTCTTGTTTAATTTCCTTCAAATTTTCTTCCGCAACTTTTATTTCCATTCCTAATGTTTTACGAGCACTTTCTGGTGTTCCATGAATAAAATCAGGAATATAAACTCTGTTAAAATATAAAGATGAAAAAATATTATCAATTTCTATTTCGTTTTTTTGAGTTGTTAAATACATACACCAATAATAGTTTTTCTCCTGTTTAAATAATTGAAATACTATAGGTTTATTATCGTATAATTTCAAAATATCTAAACTATCAATCGGTAATTTACCAAATCTAGCACTTACATAATGACAAGAAAAAATATCATCTAATGAAATATCTAAATCAATAATATTATTTATTTGGATTAACGCATCCTTATATTGCCTAATTAAATGTTCTGTTATTTTTTGTTGTTCAATAAGAGTATGAAGTTTTGCGTGAGTATTATGAACATATTCTTGAATTCCTTTAAAAGAGTAATCAATTGTATGTTTATCAATAACAGGGATATTCATTTTGCTTTCTAATTCTAATTCATTTATTTCTTGATAAATTATATTCCATGAATTATCAGTTGAAATAGGTGATAATCCATGTGTTAGTTGTTTGAATTCACTAGCCTTAATTGGATAAATACATTTTAAGCTTATCAATTTTTCTAAAGTTAAATCTAAATTATCAAGTAACCCTGTAAGTCTAAATAGTTTTAATTTTTTGTTCATTGTATTCCTCTCAATAGATAATCATTTTTTCAATTTCATCCTTATCTATATCATATCTTATTCCTTCTATAATATTAAATAAATTAGTTCTTTCTATATCATTTAAAAATAATAACGCTGAATATATTAAAGGTGGAAATGTAGAATAATACATAAATCTTTTAGCTATATTATATTTTATTTTTTCGGCTTGATATTCTATATATACATATCCGTCATCATCTTTAAATTGAGACAAGTCAGACTTAGATAATACTTTTAAAATATCATCTGGTTCTTTAGTGTTAATTAACTCAATTAATCTTCTCTTACTCATACGAATATTATCTGAAATAATAGTATTCATAATATCTGATTCAGAAGCATTATAGAATTTTTTTAAACGATATATTTTAATAACATTTTCAATTTCTACTTTAGATTGATACATATCCATCAATGTATCATGGTTTTTACCTTTATAATACTTATCAATTCTTTGAATTACTATTTGGTGATATTGGCTATATAATGAATGTTCAATATCAGCGTATCTTATTTCTGTTTTATCTTCAGTATAATAAGGATAAATAATATCATAATATCTAGTGCCTTGTAATTCATTTAATAGTTTTTGCATTGTTAAAGATTTAGTTATTTCTTCGATATCTATACTAGCATGTTTTTTAAAGAATAAAGGTAAATCTCGAATTGAACTTTCTATATCGCCAGAAATAATAGACCTAATACTAGATAATATAATCTCTATTTCACGACGAATCATATCTAATTCATAGAATTTACGATCTGGTGTACTAACAAATTTAACTAATCTAGTTAAATTATCAAAATAACTTTTACGTATTAAATTTTCTAATTGGCCTCTATGAATAGAATACTCATCAACATCAGCTAATGTATTTGTAAATTTATTATTTCTTTTTAAATAACCAACTATATCAGAAACTGATTTTAATTTCAAAAGTTCTTCATAATTTTCCGCAACCAAACGGTTACCATAAATAGCCTTTGCTTTTGTAATGATTGCATTACCTGCATTTTTGCTCATGATTATTCCTCCACAAAATTTTTCATGCATTCATTATAAATAGTTTCAAGCCAATCATCCTTTTTTTCATTATATATTTTTTGTAATTTAGTTACTGCATCTAAAAGTTCTTTTTCTGCGTTTTCTTTTGCTTTGTTTAACTCTATATCTATTTCTTTCTTTCTCTTTTCAATTATCTCTTTTGCCTTTGCTTGATATTGATCAGTTAATTCCTTTTTCTTTTCACGCAAAAAAATCGGAAGTTTATCTTTCTCTTCTTCCAACTTTTTAACTTTTTCTCTCATTTGTTTATCCAATTCAGTTACTTTAGAAATTATACTAGCCATTTAATACACCTTCTTGTTTATTTTTATAAAATTTAATAAATACACATGATTAATATATATAAATTAAAAGACTCATTCTTAGAGTCCTATTTTTCAACTTTTTCAATGCTCTTCAATTTATAATTTGTATCATGTAAAGCTTCTTCTATAACTCTTTTAGAAACATAACCTTCATATATAACTGTATTTTCTTCTAATGACACTTCAACATTTGAAATACCATATATGTTTTTTAATATATGTTTTACTTCCTCTGCGCAGCCTTTGCAGCACATTCCTTCAATAATTGCTTTTTTCATTTCAATTACCCTCCAACATATATCATAATTATATTACTTTATATATGCACTGTCAAACGTTATAGATAAAAATGCGTTATAAAAATATAAGTATTCTAATGATAATGTTCCCATTTTAGTTTTTATGGAATATCTACCGTTTTTAGTATGAATAAATATTCTTTAAATCTTCATGATTTCATCAAAAAATATCAAATAATTCTAAATTTCATACTAATATTGCGATTCAATTAATTATATACTTTTATTATAAAGCCTTAACATAATTCTATAAATTTTAGAAGAAATACATGTATTTGTAATTTATTTAATATAAAAATATACTTATTTATAGAATTGTTTTTAAAATACGTATATATATAACTTCGGTAAAATAAAACTTTTATACAAACAATATTTAAACAATTTAATCTATTTCAACATCTATATTTAGCTCTTATTTAACTTAATTTATTTAATCAAAGAAAATATTATTTGTTTATGTAATGAAAATATCTTCTTGATTTAATTGTTTTATAATTGTTAATAGCGGTAAAATCATTTATCGAAATTATGAAATTTAATGAAAAACATACTAAAATATTTGTATTTTAGATTAAATATGAAATTTGTTGCTAATATAATAAAATATTAGAAATCTGATAGGCATCTTTCTTTTACAATATCATTTAACATTCATTACGGTATTACCCTATATTTAGGGGTTTTCTAATTGTATCAAACAAATTAACTGCTATATATTTAAAAATTCAATAATGATCTTAGTTACATTTAATCTTGAATTTTATAAAATTCTTTATTTTGTTAAAATCATCAACCAAATTGTATTTTTAATAATAATTTAACTAATCATTAATCTCGTTATTTATACTTTTGCATTAATATGTATTTTATATTTCCAAAAATAATAAAAT
>JAOZSU010000103.1:0-4737 GCA_029939475.1 Mycoplasmatota bacterium
TTCCTACAATTGATAGTATTAGTAATATGTCGCTATTATTAGCTAGTGAAGTAATATACATAAAGTATATTGAGGCTAGTAAAATAAGAAGAATTACCCAAACCAAGGTGTTTTTAAAAAAGCTATCTTTAAAGCCTTTTTTAAATTCAAGCAATACACTTGTAGGTTCATCTCTTTCTATTATTAAATAGATTACTCTAAACATAGCTGAAAAAGCGGCGCCAGCAGTTAAAAGGATGCCAAAAAGGCTCGTAAATATCCAAAGAAAATTTACGAAAACTATATCCATAGTTTTTTTATAAATATCTTTCAGCATCCTAATAAACTACCTCGCTAGTAAATTATTTTTTAATTTTCATGAATACAAATACAGCCCCACCAAGTAAAGCTAATCCGCCAACGATAGTGCCTACTATAGCTCCAGTATTAGTGAAAGTTCCTGTTAAAGTAAAATCATTGCTTTCAACGAAAATACGTTTTCCTGTGCCTTCTCCGTCTTCTGCATCTGGATCAAAGTATGGTAATTCTTGATACATTTGGTCACTTATTTTTACTGTGTATCCAGCTAATACTGAGATATCTGATTTAGTTACGAATCCAGCTAAATCATCAGCTACATAGATATCATTCCATATTCCATCAATTGCCCAGTCTAGTGAAGCTTCAACGATAGCTTTAGATTCTGAGAAAGTAACTTCTTTTTTGTAGAGTCCACTAACTGTTAATTTAGGCAATTCATCGTCATTGAAATCTGACCAAGAAAGGTTTGGAGAAAGATTAACTAGTTCTTCATATTTAGCTAAGAAATCTTCCCAACTGTCCCATGTATAAGTCAAAGTGAAATAACGATGATATCCATCGATTGTAGATGGTTCAACTGTAATAAAATCTGGGGCATTTTCTTCAAGCCAAGTTTGGATTGCAGGTAATCCTCCATCAATATGTTTGTTATTGATTACAGCGCCTTTACCTTCTGTTTGATCTGGGTCATCAGGGTTGATGATTGGATCATTTGATAAAGTGTCATCCATAACATCCAATACAATTGTTCTTTCGCCAGAGCCATCAGCGTTAAATATAGTTGTAACTCCAATTTCTCCTGGCCAACATGCGCTTAGAGCTAATGCTAAGCCTAACATTAAAACTACTGATAAAATTCTTTTTTTCATTTTTCTCTCCTTTATTTTGTTAAATTTATATATTAACTTTCTTCACCTAAATAAACTACATATTTATTCAAGCGTAATGCAAACATAGTAATTATCAAAATTATTACTAAAAGTATCCAAGCCATTGCGCTTGCCATACCCATTGAGTGATCGTTCATCATTTTATCGAACATATAATATGCATAGTAATATGTTGATCTTGATGGACCACCATTTGTCATAATATAGGCAATGGTAAATACTTGAAACCCACCGATAATACCCATAATAAAATTAAAGAATATTGATGGAGTCATTAGTGGTAAGGTAATACTGAATGTCTTTTGAATCCAGTTAGCACCGTCTACTTCTGCGGATTCATAGAGTGAAACAGGTATATCTTGCATCTGCGCAAGATAGATTACCATCGAGCCTCCCGCAGTCCAAAGTCCCATTAAAATCAGAGTCATTTTTGAGGTGCTAGCTGCTTGGTACCACTGAAGTGGTTCCATACCTAAGAGTTTATATATTGGTTTTAAGATTTCATTGATAATACCAAAGTTTGGTTGAAATAACCACATCCATAAAAGTGCCATAGCCACGATACTTACTACGTTTGGTAAATAAAACAAAGTCCTATACAAGCTCATTCCTTTTATCTTATTGTTCAATAACAAAGCTAAACTAATTCCTACAACAAGTCCTAATGGAACTGATATTAAAACATGATAAAACGTGTTATAAAGGCTTTGCCAAAAAATCTCATCGTTAGTAAAAAGAATTATGTAATTCTTTAATCCGATGAATTTTGGCGTACCTATCATATCATAGGTTGTAAAACTGATGTAAAGCGATGCCAAAATCGGAAAGGCACCTAAAACAGTTATACCTAGTAACCAAGGTGACGCAAATAAATGTCCGATTAAATTTTCTTGTTTTCTTAGTTGTTTGATTGAACTTGTCTTCATAAACTCCTCTAATTATTTACTGAATTATAGTTTTGTTGTTTCTCTAAATAATGATTCCTAGCTGCTAATAAACCTTCTTCTGGTGTTAATTCTCCGTTTAAAATTTGAGTATAATATGGTTGCCAATCATTTCCATGCCAGCTTGGTGCATATGGAACATATACTTTATCTCTAGCATAGTCAACTTCAGCTAATAATGCTTGCATGATTGGTTTATCTTTTACATATTCGTTCATACCATCGATATGTCCCATTATCCAACCATTAATTTCCGCTAATTGAATTTGTACATCTTCTGATAACAAGTATTTATAAAATTCAAAAGCTCCTTGTATTTCAGCTTCAGTATTATTACCATTATTATACATTTCTAAACTAAAACCAGATCCCCAATTAACATGGATTCCATTTTCATCAGGAATAGGAATCATACTAACTCCGTAATCAAAAGTAGCTCCAGAATTAATTATAGTTTGATATAATCCATCATTTCCAATAATCATCGCAACTCTTTCAGCTGCAAATGGATTAAGCCCAAGCATAGTATTGGCTTCTCCAAAAGCATTTAACTGAGTTCTTGTGAAATTGTTGTTGAAATCTAAAATCCAATTTAAAACATCAATGTGCCCTTGAGTGTTTAATGTTGGATTTAGGTCTTCATCAAAGAAATCAAGTCCTGCTTCCCAAAGCCAACCATGGTAAGTTGCGTCTCCATATGTTGGATCAAATCCAAGCCTTTCAATTGAGCCATCATTGTCTACCTTATCAAACATCTTCGCTATGGTTTTCAATTCTGACCAAGTTTCAGGCACATCATCTTCAGTAAGACCCATTTCTCTAAACATATCTAGATTGTAATACAATGCTCTTGTAGTGGCTGTAAAAGGCATTGCATATAAATCCCCTTCATATGTCGCAAAATCCATCTGTGATTGACGGTATTCATCCAGGTCAATAGTGTTAACTCCGGTTGTATCGTTTTCCATTAAGGTAGTAATATCAAATAAAGCTCCTGTGGATGCTCGAGATACCACATCGTCAATTGTGGAAAGCCCAATGTTTGGAGCCGTTCTTGAAGCTATAGCTACACTTATTTTGTCCCAATAATCCCAAAATGAAAAACCAATTCCTTTAACAACATATAAATCTTGACTATCATTAAAGTCATTAATTACTGTTTTCATCCCTGAATATGAAGGGCTTCCTACCGGAGACATATGCCAAAAGATAATTTCTGTTTTATCTGTATCTGTATCTTCAGCACAACCAAAAATGCTTAAAGCTGTTAATAGAAAAAGTAATGTTAATAATAATTTTTTCATATATTTCCTCCTATCCTTTTATTCCTGTAAAAGTAATTCCTTCTATAAAGCTCTTTTGAGCTATGAAAAATAATATTAAAGTCGGTAACATAATTAAAATACTCGCAGCCATCATAAGGTCGTATCTACCACCAAATTGCGTTTGGAATGATCTAAGTCCAATAGCTAAAGTCCAATGATCAGGATTTGATAAGAAAATCAAAGGTCCAAAGTAATCATTCCAAGTAACCATAAAGGTAAATAAAGCTACGGTTAAAAGTGCAGGTTTTGATAAGGGCAACATGATTTTAAAGAAGATTTGTAGATGATTTGCCCCATCTATAATTGCGGATTCCGTTAACTCCTTAGGAATTCCCTTAAAGAACTGTCTTAATAAGAAAATATAGAAAGCAGCTCCTCCCCCAAAGAAAGCAGGAACAATCAAAGGTAATCTTGTGCTCAACCAACCAATATAAGAATACATTATATAGGTTGGGATTAAGATTACTTGAATAGGAATCATCATGGTAGCTAACATAATAACGAACCACTTATCTCTACCACGCCATCTAAGCTTTGCGAAAGCATAGGCAGCTGTAGTAGCTGAAAATAAGGTCCCTATAACTGATAAAGTAACTATTATTAAACTGTTTTTTAAATACATAAAGAATGGTATCTTAGTTACAGCTGTAACAAAATTCCCCCATTGAGGATCTTTAGGAAAGAATTGTTGGAATCCAAGTAAAAGTTCTTGCGGGGTTTTTAAAGCTGTAAATAACATCCATAAAAAGGGAAAGATAAAGCCAAAACTAGCACAAATCAAAACAAAGTGAAGAATCACTGCTTTAATTAAATTTCTTTGTTTTTTAGTTAATTTTGGTTTTTTTATTTCTTCTGTCATATTCTTCCTCTTATTCTATTTCATTTAGATAAATAAACCTTGGTCCATAGATTAATCTATTAGACATATTGTGGTCAAAATTATATGTGTTTGTATTATAACTTACTAGAATACGTTTGCTTTTAGACATATTAGGATGAGCTTTTGCATTGTATGTATAAGTAGTTGATTTAAAGATACTTTGTTCTGGAGTTATATATATTTTTTGTGGTTTTGAAAAAGGTCCAGTTAAACTATCAGAAATCGCAAAACTTACATATTTAGTATTTACATCATAAGTAAATACTGCGATATATTTACCCTTAAATCTTCCCTCTAAGATTTCAGAAACAGACATTTCACAGGATACATGAGATAAAAGTGGTTTTGAATCTAATATATTTTTTGAATAGCCAACTCCATCAAAATATTCCCAATCC
>JAOZSU010000104.1:0-4736 GCA_029939475.1 Mycoplasmatota bacterium
AGAGTTATTTGCTTCGATACCTCCGCCATATCTTGCTGAATTATTAGTAATTGTCATAATAATTCCGGCAATATTCTCTTTTTTATGTTTGGTAATTAGGGTTTCTAAGGTTTCTAAATCAAAATTGCCTTTAAAAGGATAATATTTTTCTGTTTCAAAACATTCTTCAACTACACAATCAATAGCCCTAGCTCCTGCAATTTCAACATGAGCTCTTGTGGTATCAAAATGATAATTTGAAATAAAATACATATTATCTTTTGTAATTAGTTCAGGAATAACTACTTGTTCTGCACCTCTGCCTTGATGTACTGGAATAACATATTTATATCCACTAATGTTTTTAAAAACTTTTTCAAGATGAAAAAAGCTTCTTGAACCTGCATATGCTTCATCACCTTGCATCATAGCTGCCCATTGAAAATGAGACATAGCACCTGTCCCTGAATCAGTTAATAAATCAATATACACATCTTCACTTCTTAAACGAAAAGGGTTATATCCTGCTTCTTTTAGCCTTTGGATTCTCTCCTCTTTACTAATCAATGAAATTGGTTCCACCATTTTGATTTTATATGGTGGTCTTGCGTAATTTTGCATAATGTCCTCCTGATTATTAAATTTGAAGAAAACTATAATTTTGATAAAAACAAATGACATTTCATTAAAGTAGAAAAGGCTTTAATTTAGTCAATGTTAAAAGAATAACTTTCCTTCACTATTATCATTTATATTATACTATATGAATGACTCATAGTAAATGTATATTAATCAAGCCAAGAAAAAAGATGGCTTTTTAAGACCATCTTTAGTTTTATTTATTTCTCTCAGAATAATGAGTATGTAATAAATGGTGAGCCTTCTCACTTAGTGGTTTTTCTAAGAATTCATCATATAAAGCAATAATATCTGGATTTTTGTGAGACTGTCTTATAGGCATATCTTCATCAACTTGATAAATCGCTTCTATACGTTTTTCTCTTATAGCATTAGTTGTACCATATGGTTGTCCACCTCCACCAATACATCCACCAGGGCAAGCCATGATTTCAATAAAAGTATAAGGAGAAGTGCCATTTTTAACTTGATCACATAATATTTTAGCGTTAGCTAAAGTATGCGCTACAGCGACTTTGATATTTTTACCACCTATGTTTACTTCAGCTTCTTTAATACCTTCGGTTCCTCTTACAGATCTAAAATTAATATCTTTTAATTCTTCCTTATTAACCAATTCGTAAACAGTTCTCAAAGCAGCTTCCATAACACCACCAGTAGCTCCAAATATAGCACCTGCGCCAGTTGTTATACCAAATGGTTTATCAAATGGAATTCCTTCTATATTATCAAAATTTATTCCCATTTGTCTAACCATTTTTCCTAATTCTCTTGTTGTAAGAACAACATCTACATCAGGAGAAACTCCATCAACACTCATTTCTTCTCTCCCTGCCTCATATTTTTTAGCTGTACATGGCATAATTGAAACAACAAACATATTTTTTGGATCCATATTTAATTTTTCCGTATAATATGATTTAGCCAAAGCTCCAAACATTTGTTGAGGAGATTTACAAGTAGATATATTATCCAATAACTCTGGATAGCTTTGTTCTGCTAAACTAATCCACCCTGGACAACATGAAGTAATCGCAGGTAATTTACCACCATTAGTAATTCTGTCAATTAATTCATTACCTTCTTCTATAATTGTTAAATCAGCCGTAAAATCAGTATCAAATACTCCATCAAATCCTAAGTATTTTAAAGCAGCAACAACTTTTTCAGTTACTATAGATCCAGGTTCCATGCCTAATTCTTCACCTAAAGAAACTCTAACAGCTGGAGCAACTTGAACAATAACATGTAAATTAGGATTATGCAAAGCTTCCCAAACTTTATCAGTATCATCCTTTTCAATTATAGCCCCAACTGGACAAACGCTTGAACATTGTCCACAATATGTACAAAATTCATCTGATAAAAATTTACCAAAAGCAGGAGTAATTTTCATATCTTTACCTCTACCCATTATATCTAATACTCCCATTGATTGAACTGTATTACACATTTCAATACATCTACCACATTTAATACATCTATTGATATTTCTAACCAATGATGGATTATTTTTATCAATTGGTTGAACATCTAATACTGTTGGGAATCTATTTTTATCAATACCTAATTTATTAGCTAAAGATTGTAACTCACAATTGAGATTTTTAGGACAAGCAGTACAATTAGCATCATGATTAGCTAAAATCAATTCAGTAATTGTTTTACGAGCATTTAAAACTTTAGGTGAATTAGTATTAACAATCATTCCTTCCTTCACGTATGTAGAACAAGATGTATGTAATTTTTTTTCACCTTCAATATCAACAACACAAATTCTACATTCAGATTGTATTTTTAAATCTGGATAATTACATAATGTTGGAATATCAATATGATTTTGTCTCGCAGCTTCTAAAATCGTCATATTTTCTTTAACTTTAATGTCTATATTATTAATCTTTAAATTAATCATAATCAATACCTCACTCTTGCGAAGTAATCATCGCGGAAATATCTAAGTGATGAAATTATTGAAGTCATTGAAGTTTGTCCTAATCCACAAAGTGATGTTTGTTGGATAACTTTTGCAAGATTTTCAAGTGACAACAAATCTTTTTCCATCGCTTGATAGTTTTTAAATTTGTTAACAAGATTTACTACTTGAGTATGTCCTTCTCTACAAGGTGCACATTTTCCACATGATTGATGCACAAAGAACTTCATATTTATTAACAAAATATCAAATAGATCAAAACGATCATCTATAACTATAATCGCTCCAGTACCTGTTTTAGAATCAAAATTCTCGAATCTATCAAAATCGATAGACATATCTAACATATATTCAGGTATGATTGGTCCTGAAGCTCCACCAAGTTGAACCATCTTAATTTTTCTGTTATTAGGAACTCCGCCTCCAAGTTTAAAAATAACATCTCTTATTGAAGTCCCAAATGGTACTTCATAAAGACCTTTGTTTTTAACATTACCAGATAAACTTATTAATTTAGTTCCTGTAGATGATTCAGTTCCTATTTGGGCATACTTATCTCCGCCCCATAAAACTATGTGTGCAAAATTAGCAAATGTCTCAACATTATTGATTAGTGTAGGTCTATCATGAATTCCTTTTTCCGTAGGAAAAGGTGGTTTCACTCTTGTTCGACCAGGTTTACCTTCAATTGATTCAATTAAAGAAAATTCTTCTCCGACAACATAAGAACCAGCACCTGATCTAACTTCTAGTTTAAAATCAAATCCTTTGTTTAATATATTTTCCCCTAAGAACCCTTTATTTTCTGCAGCTTGAATTGTCTTTTTCATTATTTTTATTGCATTTTGATATTCGCCACGGATATAAATATAACCTTTTTCAGCTCCCGTAGCATAAGCTAAAATTACCATTCCTTCTATAACAGAATGCGGATCATTTTCCATTATCATTCTATCTTTAAAATTACCTGGTTCTCCTTCATCAGCGTTACATACAATATATTTAGGAGACTTGGCATTGCTTAAAGCTCTAACTTTAATATGCGTAGGAAATCCAGCACCACCTCTACCTCTTATCTTTGATTTTTCAATTTCATCTATAATCTTAGATGGGTGCATTTCGAGCGCTTTTATTAATCCATTGTATCCATCATATTTAAGAAAGCTATCAATTGATAATGGATCTACTTTGGCGAATCTGTCAGAAACAACTTTTTGTTGGATCATTTGGCTTCACCCCTCAATTTATTAACTATTCTTTCTACCTTTTCAGGTGTGAGACTTGTGTATACATTATCATTAACCCTCATTGCAGGTGCCACATTACAAAGACCCATACATTCAGTTATTTCTAACGTGAATAAACTATCTTTAGTAGTTTCGCCATCTTCAATGCCTAATAATTCAACTAACTTATCATATATGTTAGTTGCATCATTCACAAAACAAGGCACGTCATGACATACTTGTATGACATATTTGCCCTTAGGTTCCATTGATAACATAGTATAAAAAGATATGACTGAACATATCTTGCTTTCAGGAATATCTAAATATTTTGAAATTCTTTTAACATCCTCCGCCGAAATATAATGATTCTTTTTGGATGCTTGATATTCTAGAAGAATTTCAATAAGATATTCTGAATCTTTAGGATACTTAGAAAGTATCTCATCTAAAAACATTATTGTTCCTCCTTGTGTATTTTAGACAACTCATAGCTCTATAATATAGCCCGCAGAAAAATACATTATATTATAGAATTTGTTTTAATTACACTATCCCATTTATTTAACAATAAATGTGAAACAAAAATCATTATCCTCCTTCTTTTTAAAATTAGTTTTATTATAACAAAAAAATTGTAATTAATCTAATATTTATTGAAAAGATTTTCAAAAACATATTCAAATATGTTTTTTATATGAAATACACAAAATATAAGTCTCAATGATATGTTTACTAATTTTTGGATTAAATCTTTTTATAATCTATAAAAATTATATAATCTAATTTTAATACAAGTAAATTCAACAATAATTAACCTTTTGATTTACCCCTATATTTAGCCTTAATTATTTGTTTTTATTTTTTTGTTTTTTCAGATGTATTTAATTTGATTACCTAACATTTTTATTTTTATACGATGAGTAATAATTAATAAAATTAGTTAATTATAATAA
>JAOZSU010000105.1:0-4734 GCA_029939475.1 Mycoplasmatota bacterium
AAGTTTGTATTTGTAACAACTTTAAGGTACATTGTTAATTTTTTGATACTTTACATAATTCTTGAAACATTTGATGATTTTAAAGATTTCTCTATTGTGTTGAAACTCTTTTATTTTATACTAATAGTATATATTATTATTGCATTTTGGGAAGTTGTGACCTGGCAACATCTTTCAACATCTGGTTTAACTCAAAGAAATGCTATTTCATTTATACCTACAGGACCTTTTTATAACCAGAATAATTTCGCCTGGGCAATCACGATGTTAGTACCATTTTTATTATTTAGCGGCAAGTATTATGATAACATTTTTGTAAAAATCACATCGTCAATTATGCTATTTCTAATATTTATAATTTTTCTTTTACAGGGTGCCAGGATAGCATTAATGATAATGGTAGTTGATTTGCTTATATACTTCATCTTTTTCCAAAATTTTAAGAAGAAGCTTGCTATAATCTCATTTTCTATTTTAATAATTTTAATCTTCTCTGTGAAATATCCACAGTATTTTGAGTTTGCAAAGGCATATTCGTTAGAAGAAATTCAATCTTTTTCAAAAGAAGATGAATCTTTTAGATTAGAGTCTATCGAAACAAGATTGATGCTGGTAAATTATGCAATTGAGATGTGTCTAGATTCTTATTTACTGGGCGTTGGAAGTGGAAATTTCATGGAAAATATGAATTATGGCAGAACAATATCAACAAGTGGTATCAAGGCAGCACACAATTTCATTTTCGAGTTAATCGCGACTAATGGATTGTTTTTAGTTCTACTTTTCTCATTTTTCATATTACTTATTGCAGTTAAATTAATTATCAATGCTCGTAAAATGAAGAATAAAAATAAATTCATAGTTTATGCTGCAGGATTATCTCTACTGTTCTTTATTCCAGCCAGTGCCATGCCCAGTTCGATTCTTGAATATCACTGTCATTGGATTGTATTATCATTTATATATTCTATATACATAGTTACCTGTGACCAAAGCAGCAATTAGAGATATGATCAAATCCCATTCTTTGCAAACTATAATCATAACAATAGGTCGATCTTTAGAAAAAGTAATTTTATTAATATCTTCAGTACTTCTTTCTAGATACTTACCTCAAGACGAATTCGGAACTTATAGGCAAATCTTTTTGATCGGGGGATTATTATTAGTTGTACTTAATTTTGGCATTCCTCATAGTATCAACTTCTTTGTACCTCAGTTAACTAAAAAAAAACAAAAATCATTTTTGTTTCAAACTTTTTTACTACAATTAGTACTTGGTTCAATTGCATCAATAACATTGGTGTTTGGTGCTGATATTATTGCTAGTGCATTCAACAATCCTTCATTAGCAAGACCTTTACGCATTTTCTCATTGTATCCGTTCTTTTTAATATTATCCTCAAGCTATTCCAACATATTTATTAGTATTAGTAAAGTAAAAATAGCAGGAATACTAAGCCCTATACTGGGAATATTGAAATTAAGTGTAATTGTTTTTAGTATTCTAGCAGATTACTCACTCAACAACATTATATTATTAATTGTTATTTTTTCATTAATCCAGTTTCTAATTGTAATTTCAATTGTTTTAAAGCTTTTTTCAGGCATCAAAGTTAAAATCATGTTCACAAAAATACTTGAACAATTGAAATTTGCTGCGCCGATCGGGTTGTCTTCAATATTTGGAGTTCTAATCATTAAGCTTGATCAATTCATGGTTTCAATATATTTTACTGTTGAAGAGTATGCAAAATACTCAATTGGTACATTAGAAATACCATTTGTAAATTTACTCACTGCTTCTGCAATGGCTGTTATTACTCCATATTTAGTAAAACAATTTTCCAATGAGCGCTATGATTTGTTTGTTAAAATGTGGCGAAATTCAATCTTGAAGATTAGTTATATCGTTTTCCCCATTGCAACTTTCTTTGTGTTTTATGCAACCGAAACTATAGCTATATTATATACTGAACAATATATAGATGGAGCTCAAATATTTCAGATATATCTTTTGAGGTTATTTGTTAAGGTAACATTCTTTGGCCATATATTATTAGCTTTGGGAAAACCCAAACAAATACTATATTATACGATTATCACATTGATTATTAATGTGATATTAAATTTTGTTTTCATAAATGTTTTTGGATTTGTTGGAGCAGCAATTGCAACAGTACTATCAGTTTTTATTATCTCATTTTTGCAATTATTATCCATATCTAACATTTTAAAAATAAAATTAAAATCTATTTGGCCCTGGAAGTATTTAGCATTAATTTTGTTTGTTTCAGTATTAAGTGTTATAATTACATTGTTCTTAAAAACAACTGATCTTTCACTAATATTAATGGTTATATTTGGTTTTGTGATTTTCATTTTAACATATGCTCTGTTTACACAGGTAATATTAAGAAAACTCTTTCCTCCCAATCTTCATTTATATTCAATACAACAGCTTATAATGAGAAACCCCAAGATATGAATAATAGGATCCTAGTAATTTCTTTCTATACGTATCCTTGTAAACTTGTCGGTGCAAAAAGGATATCTTATTTTGTTAATTATTTGGTAAAACAAGGAGTTAATATAACGCTCATCAGATCTGATAATGAAAGTATAGATTTTCAAACGGATGACAGATTAGCATTAGATCCAGAAATAAATGTAATTGAAATAGGTAACCTTAGAAAACGGAATACTCATGTTCAAACTATTCATAGATTTCTAAAATTCTATAAAGCAATACATGATATACTAATCGAGGATAAATTTGATTTCATGTATTTTAGTGGAGGACCTTTCTTTTATTTTCCTCTAGGAATCATATTTAAATTTAAAAACAAGATCCCTTACATCCTTGACTTCAGAGATCTATGGGTTGTTGGAGTTCGGAAAATATTGAACTGGAAAGGTCGATTACTATTGAAAATTGAAAGGTTATTCGAAAAGGAATCAATTAAGCATGCAGACCTGATAATAAGTGTTAGTTCAAAAATTAATGAATTATTCAAAGAAAAATATGAACATAAAAAAAAACTGAATATACTAACAATTTTAAATGGATATAATGACAAAGAATTACCAGAAATTGATCGTAATTATAGGAATAAGTGTGAATTAGTAAAGATAGGAATTTTTGGAAAATTTTCTTATTATAATTCAGGCCATTTACAAATCTTAATTGAAGCAATAAGAGCTATTAAAAGTAGTGTTAATATTCAAATCCATCATATTAGTATATTTGAAGAAGACTTTATGCAAACAGTATCTATGAATAATCTCAATGAGAATTTTATTTTCACTGGATTTAAAAACTATTCTGAGGGCATAAAGTATTTATATGATATGGATTTTCTTATTCTAAATAATAGAACAAAATATGCCTTAGGTACAAAAATATTTGATTATTTATATTTAAATAAACCGATTATGATATTCATGACTGCAGACAGTGAGATATGGAAACTATTATCCGATTTTAGTAATACGTACCTTATTCAAAATTCTGAAGATATGATTATTGCTATAAAAGAATTGCTAAATAGTAATGATTGGAATGTGATAGATCGCAAAATGCTTCAAACATATTCTCGGAAGTATCAAACAGAAAAGTTATATAAGTATTTTATAAATTCAGGATTACTAAAGGCTGACAACTAAAATGAATATACTATACATTTCTCCTTATTATTCAACGTTTATTCATGATCAAATTCTTGATATTGATAGAAGTCCACAAGTTAACACAATCACTTATTTTCCTAAGAATCTATATTTATTTATTAGGAATAAGAATTATATGTGCCAGTTCAGAAATTCACAACTTTCAAAGGAAATCTCTGATGGCAAACAAAGGCAATTCTTTTATTATGGATTGCCACAGAATATCAACTCTCACAATTATCCTAAACAAATCGCAAAATATATAATTCGAAACCATTCTAACGAAAATATAGATGTTATTCATGCACATACAATTCTTCCTGCTGGGGGAGCAGCGCTAGAGATTGCCAAGAAGTATAATAAACCATTCATTGTAACAACTCATGGTGCAGATTTTTATAAATGTATTCCCGCAATTTCTAAACTTCGTAAAATTAATCAATATAAGAAAAAAGAATTGATTTTAGCAAGGGAGGTATTAAAAAAGGCTAAATATGTGATTTGTGTATCAAATGAATTTGCAAATGATGTAAATAAATTTTGTCCAGAAGCCAATATTAAGGTTATTCCAAATAGTTATCGTGAAGATTTATTTTATCCTCAAAATAAATTGATAATCAGAGAAGAACTTGGGATTCCTTTAACTAAGAAAATTCTTATCTCTGTAGGTAATTTTGTCGAGACAAAAGGTCATATTTACATTTTAAAGGCACTACCTTCAATAATTGAACAGCATCAGGATATCATGCTAATCCTAATTGGAGGAGGAGAGTTAAAAAAAAAGTATCGGAAAATTTGTGAACAACTTAATCTTACTAAATATGTAAAGATTATGGATAGAATAAACCATGAGAAATTGGCGTTATGGTACAATGCAGCTGATATGTTTGTTTTGCCGTCTTTGAACGAAACATTTGGTGTTGTATTATTAGAGGCATTGGATTGCGTTTTTCCCGTAATTGCAACTAAAACTTCAGGACCATTACAAATCATAACAGATGGAATAAATGGATTTTTGGTACCTATACGAAATTCATCCGCATTATCCAATGCAGCAAAGTATCT
>JAOZSU010000003.1:0-9369 GCA_029939475.1 Mycoplasmatota bacterium
ACAAAAAAACAGTTTCAAACTGTTTTTCTTTTTTGTTTATTAAAGTCCTTTTCATATCTAAATATGAATTGTTAGTCTTGAATGGTTTTAAATTATCCGGAATAAATCTATTAATTCCATTTATCATATTTCTATATTCTCCTAAATTAAATGATATAGCTTTGCTTTATTTATTATTTTATCCGCTTTCATCAAAAGAGGTTTATCAATCATTTTCCCATCTACAGAAAAAGCTCCTTTAGATAGATTTTTTTCTTTTTCTTTAATTACTTTTATAGCCCAATCGATTTCATCTTTAGAAGGAGAAAATATATCATTTATTATTTCAAGTTGATTTGGATGTATTGCACTTTTTGCTTTCATTCCAAGATTTTTTGCATTTAAACAATCTTTTTTTAACAATTCTTCATTATCAATTGATGTATTAGGTGTGTCAATTGCGATGATATTATTGGCTGTACAAGCATATATTACTTTCGACCTAGCAAATAATATTTCATTGCCTTCATTAGTTCTATTAATTTCCAATTCATTACATAAATCTTCCGCACCTAATAGAATTCCTTCTACTCTTTTATGCTTAGCAATTTGATCTATTTCTATAATAGAATTAGTAGTTTCTGTTAAAACTATAACTTTGATTTTATCTAATTTATATTTCTCTTCATATGTAGATAAATGTCTATCTAATATCTTGAGAGATTCAATATCCGCTTTTGGTAATAAAACATAGTTTATTTTTTGTGTTTTTAATAATTCTAAATCATTCAAAAAAAACTCTGTCTCAACAGGATTTATTCGTAATACTATTAAAGATGGGTAATTAGTCCCTTCATTTAAATAATTCATAAGAAGATTTCTTGCATTATCTTTTTCTGAAATATCTACTGAATCTTCTAAATCAAATATGATACCATCAGCCGAAAAAATATCAGCATTTTGAATCATTGATGGATTATTACTTGGTATAAACAAAAGAGATCTAAACATATTATTTCATCCTTTTAATTGCGCTAATCAACCTTGATTTAATCGTATAATCTAAAGCTCCCTTATCTTCAACAACCACTATTACATTTTTAACATCTAGTTCTTTTAACGTGTTTTCTATAGTCTCTTTAATTTGGTCATAGAAAAATGCCGCAACAATACTTTCAATAGTAATCTCAGTCTTATCGCTTTCTTTTACAGTAATAAAACAATCATTTGATTCTTTACTACCTGCAGTTCCTATTTTCATATTACCTCCTTTTGGTGCGTGCTAATATACGATTCATCTCATTTCTAACTATCATATATCCAGCATCAACGCCCATCCCTGGTTTAGCTAAACATTGAGTTGCTTTACAAGCAACTGCTATATTAGTTGATATTTCTGCGGAAATATTAGTTTCATTGCATGTTCCACCACAATAACTACCTATTCCTACCTTATTACAATATAAAATCGCATCAATAGTATTATTTACTCCACCTAAATCAGGAGTTTTAATTTGTAACATGTGTCCAGCTTTTTGATTAGCGAAATCTATGATATCTTCTAAGGTGTTACACCATTCATCCGCAACAATTTCTAATTTAGACCCCTGTTTTTCTAATTCTTCCCTTATCACCTTTAAATAATATATAGTATCTTCTTTATTTCCAGCGTCAATAGGCCCTTCTATTCGTATTTTTAAAGGCTTAGCTGCTTCTTCAACTTTTAATAAATACTTTACAATTCTATCAATATCATTATTAAACGCTAACCCAATTGTACCATATACATCTATATGAATAATAGGCTGATAATCTTCTCTTGGTTTATAAGTATTTATTCTGTTTTTTAACCACTCTATATATTTTAAAAGAATCTCACCATTAACACCTAATTTAGTGTTTACATTATTTATTAAAGCATGAGGTAATACATCGGCTTCTTTTAAAATCATTTTATCTACATTAGTATAACGATCATCACCTGATTGTGTAAAAATAGCTACAGAATCATAATTTAAATCATTAATACCGTATTCTTTTCTAACTATTTCCGCCATAGTAACACTGTAATATAAGGCAGTAGCACTCAATAATGCTTGCGTTAAGCCATAGCGAATAGCTGTATGTAATCTCTTACCATTTACTAACATTTTATCATATTTTTCAGCTAAAGTCCTAAATGTATCAATAGATTCTCCTATTAGTTTTGGTTTTATATATTTTTCTATAAATGGAATATACTCATCCGCTAAAAATAAAGAATCTCTGCCTCCAGTACCTGAATATTGTACCGCAGCACAATCTCCGATTCCTACCATTCCGTTCTCAAGAATAAGTTGAAGTGATATAGCTTCACCTTTTTGTCTAATTGAAGCGAATCCTTGAATACTAGGTTCTCCTATATAGAGAAACCCATCATTAACAGCTCCATTTTTAATGGCTTTTTGATCATCAAAGAAAAAACCTGTATATGATTTTGAAATAATTACGTCCTTAATTTTCATAATATGTCCTTTATTATCTTGGCCTTCCTATTAATTTTCCTCTACTGACAGAATAAACATCATCTACAGTCATTTGAAATGAAACATTTCTATTTTCTAATTTAGCTCTCTCTTCTATTTTCTTACGATGAAATTCTTTAATAGATTCATCAAATCCTAAATTACCAAATTCTAAAATTCGTATCATTCCTTCATTATCTCTAGCTGGTAATATTTTCCCCGCATTATATCTACTTGGGGCAAAAGGAATGTCTAATAACCCTTGTTTAAAAGCATTCACAGTTCCAACTGCTAAATCTCCACCTCCAACTTCAATAACTACATTCATTAAACAATTTACTTCTTTTTTAATTTGTTCAATTTCGTTTTTTAAAGAATTCGATTCAACCATTACTTGGTCTTTTAACATATTAACTATAAATTTTGAAGCTTTTATTCCCAATCCATTGGCTTCTTTAGTCGGAATACCAACAGATTCTTGAGGTGATTTTGATATTAACTTGGTTGCTTTAGATAGAGCCGCAACAGTAGAACTATAAGATATCAACGCCATAGCTTCAGCTTCATCTTGTGGGAATCCTCCCATCCATTGATGGAAAACAGTAGATATTTCCATATCCTTATATCCAAATTTATTTAAATAATAAATAGTTTGTTCATATAAAGAATTGATAGCCGCAACATCCTGTACTAAATTTCCGCCCATACCATAGCCAACAGTTATGTTTTTAACACCTTGTTCAGCCGCTAATAATGCTTCAATAATCATTACAGTATTAGAAATCGATGGTGGAACCAATGTGCCTGTAAGCGGCCCAAAAGGTTCACGGTTGATTCTAATACCTCTTTCTTCATAATAACCAACTAATCTATCTACATATTGCCAATTCCTAATAGATACTTCAAGAGGTACGGATTTTGCGTAGGGAATATTGTATGAAATTCCTCCGCCTTCATTAGATGTCCATCCAGCGGCGTGGATAATTTCTGATAATAAACGAGCATCAGGAGTTCCATGTCTCGCTTCAATAGGAACATTAACTGATTCAAAAACTTTTTTACAGTTTTTAACTCCATAATTAACTACTGGAAATCCATTTAACAACGCTCTGTGCTTTTTAATGCTCTCTGAAAGTCCTCTTTCAGCTTCATCATATCTATTTTGTCTTGTATAACTATCAATAGTTGATGGGACAAAATCGGCTCCACATTTTTCAAGATATTGTAATAACTTAATATGCTCTTCTAATTCAGGAACCCCAGCTCTTGGTTGTACTAAAGTATCACCATTTTCTTTTGCTTTATTTAACTTTAAAGCAAAATTCTTATGTTCAGGAACGGCTCTTAAATATTCAACAGCTTTATTTAAATCTAATTCATGATCATTTCCTGTAACCCATCCACATAATACTTCTTTTCTGATTTTTAAAAACTCTTCTTCAGTTAATTTTTTGTTTTTTAAATCCATGATATCCCCTAGATTCTAACTATATTTTTTTTCATTATTCTTAAAGCTGCAAGTGGATTTATTTTAGACAACAATCCCATAGCAGCTATAATATATTTTTGATCCACATAAAATTTAGGATCATTAGGCCTTAATTCTTGTGCGTTATGCAATATATTAGTAGTTCTTTTTAATATACTTTCTTTATCTTTAGAATTAATAATAACTCCACCAGTACCGATAACATATTTAATTTCTGTTAAATCCTTACCAACTTGATTATAAACTTTACCCATTGGTGTATATACTTCTTCAATTCTACCAACATGCCTATGCATTGCGCGATAAGCACATATTTCAGCTAAAAATAAATCAATAAATTCATCATGTTTATTTTGTGGTAATGATTTAACATTTTCATATCTTTTTTTAACTTCTTTTTCAATATCTACTTTTTTTTCTTTATTAATAAATTCAATTTCTTGTAAGCTAAGAGATTTAATAATTCCTGGTGCAGAATAACGCATTCCAAGATCTCCTTCAACTGTTCTTTTAGCAAATGGTTCTTCTAAGCCGTGAATAATTACATCACTTCTCTTAGTTGCGTTACATATAGAATACATATCAGTTGTGGCTCCACCTATATCAATTAAAACAATATCTCCAAACCCACTTTCATTTAAATATCCTTGTGCTAATAATTTAGCAGCTTCTAATACTGCATTAGGAGTAGGCAAAATTACTTGATCTATTTCTGATTCAATCGATTTTATTCCCTTTGCCTCAATAATTTTATTTAAAAATATTTCTCTAATCTTTTCTCTTGCTGGTTCAGTGTTTAATGAATTGACTTTTGGCATAACATTATCACAAATATATCCATCTAAATTATATTTATTGAAAATGTTCTCTATTTCATCTCGTGCTGATTTATTTCCAGCAAAAATAATAGGTACCCTAACATTCATCTTACCTAATAATTCAGCATTATAAAGCACGCATTCTGAATTGCCTCCATCTGCGCCTCCAGCTAACAAAATTATATCAATATTTTCATCTAATATTTTTTGTACTTCATGTTTGTTTATATGATGTGATAAAACTAAATCAACTTTAGCTCCAGCACCAAGACATACTCTCTTAGCAGCTTCAGCAGTAAGCTCTTCAACTAGACCAATAGCGGCCATTTTCAGGCCGCCAGCAGCTGAAGAACAAGCAATAACTTGTTCGAATTCTATATCTTTCCCTATCTTATCATAAAGCCTTTTTAACGCTTCATGATACCCTATACTTATATCTTCATCAACTGTAGTAAAATATGAAGCAGTATCAATAATATCTTCTGCTTCTGTATCTACAGCACATAATTTAGTGAATGTTGATCCGAAATCAATCAGCAAATATTTTGCCATACTATTCTCCTAAATCTTCCTTTATATCGCTTAAAGCATCTTCAATTGGCGTTCCAGGAGAGTAAACTCTATTAAACCCCATATCAATAAATGTTTTTTTTACTTCTGAAAAATCTTGTTTCCCAACAACTATATTACCTCCAACATATAGAAGAATATCTCCTATGCCAGATTCAATACATTTGTCTCTCATTCCTCTACAATCAATCTCTCCATGTCCATATAATGAAGAAACCAAAATTAAATCAGCATCTGTTTCAATAGCCGCATTAATAAAATCTTCTTGTGAAGATAAAACACCAATGTTAACCACATGGTATCCATTATTCATGAGCGTATATTCAATGATTTTATTGCCCACAGCGTGTACATCTGCACCGATGACACCAATTACTATTGTTTTCAAAGTTTTCTCCTTGTTTTGTAAGCGCTTGTAATATGTGTATCATTATAACATAGTAGCTTAAACTTTTAAAGATTAAAATTTATAAATTATTATCTCGTTTTAAAAATTATTTTTTTATAAATTATTTGATAAAACAAACAAAAAATCACTCAATCTATTAATATAACTAAGAACTAAATTTAAATCATTTCTTTTATGCAAATCTATGAGTTCAATCAATCTTCTCTCTGCTCTTCTTGTGACTGTTCTACATACATCAATATATGCGCCATTTAGGGATTTTTCTGATCCGGGTAATAAAAATTTAGCTTCTAAAGGATGTTCGTTAAGAACATTTTGCATTGTATTTTCTAACCAATTTATAGAATCTATTTTTAATTTTTTTAAAGAATCATATTTATTAGAATTTGGATCTGTCGCAATTAAAGAATTGATTTGTTGAAGAGTCTGTTGAATTGTTATAATTTTGTCATATTTTGTATAGTGATATGCTAGCCCTAAATTAGAACTAAGTTCATCAATTGTTCCTAAAACTTCAAATAAAATATTATTCTTTTTAAAGGAACGATTGCTATAATCTAAAGTATTTCCTTTATCACCGTTTTTCGTGGATATTTGACTCACTTTTTTAATTTGCATATTTAGCCTCCAATTACTTTCTCTTTATTAACTCGGTAACAGCGAAAGTCGCAACATCTTCCGCAAAACTTCCAGGACCAAATCCTGCATCATATCCTAATTCTTTTGCTAATTCATGTGTAATTCTAGCTCCTCCAGCTATTAGTATTACTTTTTCACGTAAACCTTCTGCTTCTAAAAGCTCGACTAGTTCTACAAGGTTTTTAAGATGCACTTCTTTTTGAGTTACTGTTTGAGAAACTAATAAAACATCTGCATTTTTTTCAATAGCTATTTTAACAAAATCTTCATTTAAAACTTGTGAACCTAAATTATAAGCTTTTATACCTTTATATCGTTCTAATCCATAATGACCAGCGAAGCCCTTCATATTCATAATCGCATCAATTCCGACAGTATGAGCATCTGTACCTGTAGAAGCCCCAACAAAAACTAATTCTCTATCAAATTCTTTTTTGATAAGAGCTTCAATTTCTTTTCTAGATAAAACTTTTGAAGTAATTTCTTCCACATGAATTTTATCGTAGTCAATACTGTTCTTTAACGAACCATATACAATATAGAAACTAAATCCATCCCCAATAGATTCTGCATGAACTACAGAAGGGTCCATTAATCCCATGGTTTTAGCGACTTCTTTAGCTGCAACTATTCCCTTTTGATTTCTAGAAATTGGTAAAGTAAAACTTACTTGAACCTTACCATCGTTTAAAGTATCTCCATATGGTTTAATGTTCATTGAAGAATCCCTCCAATCTATCACTAATAACATTTATATATTCTGGGGATTTTTCAAAAACTCCATCGAGTCCTTTTCCACCATCAACCGGCCTTTTTGTATCAGCAAAAATTCCATCAGCTAAACTATTAAACATACCTATTTTTTCTATTCGCCTTAATAAGACTAATGCTTCATCTAATACTTTTTTAGCGCGTTTTTGAATTAAACCATTATCTTTAAATTCAATCTCAGATCCTAAATCTTTCATCGCTGTTTGTATCATCTTTGCATTTTTAATAGCTAAGAATCTATCACTCATAAAAGGAGTGTGAATAGCTTCGGTCATCATACCTAGTAAATGAATAGATTGATCTGTAAAAGTGGTTACCATGTTAAACATAGCATTTTGTTGATATGCTCTAAAAATATTACCATTAATATGTTTTGTTGGTGGCATATATTTTAAAGGAGCCTTTGGAAAAATCTCTCTAGCCATCTGCGCTTGAGATAATTCAAGCAAAAAACTATTTTGAATTTCTGGATTAATTTCAAAAGCATGACCAAGCCCCAGTAACTCTTCTGGTAAATGTGCTTTTTTCGCAAATGATTCGTTAATAAATTGTGAAGCCAAAACAGTATGAGCTTCAGTAACTGCATCACTAGTTGTTAAATAATTATCTTCTCCAGTATTTATTATTATTCCTGAATATGCATTAATTAACCTTGAAAAATATTGATCAATGAATGTTCGTTTCATGTTAATATCTCTGAAAATAATTCCATACATACTATCGTTTAAAAGCACATCTAATCTCTCTAAAGCGCCCATACATGCAATTTCAGGCATGCATAATCCTGATGCATAATTAACTAATTTTATATATCTTTTTTCTTCGTTTGAAACTTCATCAAGGGCTTCCCTCATAATTCTAAAGTTTTCTTGAGTAGCAAACGTCCCACCAAAACCTTCAGTTGTTTTTCCATATGGTACATAATCTAATAAAGATTGCCCGGTTGAACGTATAACAGCTATTATATCCGCTCCTGCCTTAGCCGCAGCTTTAGCTTGTATTACATCTTCATCAATATTACCTGTAGCTACTATTACATATAATTCTGTTTTATCTTTTGGATATTTTTTTAAATACTCATTTCGCTTTGATAAGTTTTCACGTATTTTTCTAAGATTTTTTTCATAATATGGTTTTAAAATGTTATCAACTTCGTTTCTGTTTACTAATTGATACTTACAAATCGTTTCATTATTATCTAGATAACTATGTATAAATTGATCTAAACTTAATCCAGTATCTTTTAATGCGCTAGCAATATAATATGAAATACCTAAAGAAATATCTCCATTGTTAATAACATCATCAACTAATTTATTAGGTATTGGAACTCCAAATTCATCGATTCCATCAATACCTAATAATCTAAGTACTGTTCTTTCAACAGAAACAGTTGAATGTATATCAATAAAATCTTGAACATCCTTAGCTATCTTATCAGCTATTATTCTACATTCTTTTATCTTGTTTTTATCTAAATTAAGTTTATTCATTTATAGCTCCCTTTTTAACATTGTAAATTTTGATTCCTATCTTATCTTCAAGTTTCTTCTTAAAAATAGAATCATTAAATTGATATCCTTTTGGACTGTATGGATTGTAACAAACAGCTACCAGATTAATAGGATTTAATGTATATATTTTATTTTTAAGCTTCCATAAGTTATTAAGATTGTGATCATTTAATTGAATATTAATAGGCGATTTTAAAATAATATCAAAATTATATTTCATTCTATTTTCAACCATTATTTTAACTAAATTATTTGTTAAAGATTTTGGCAAGTACAAAAATCGGTACTTTTCATTTTCTATATTAAATATTTTCGCGGTGTTCCCAATGACTGTTTCAAAGTCCAAAATCTTAATAGAATCCATATCATTTAACAAAGCAATATTATCAATTTTTGATAAATATTCAGTGTTAATAGGAGGTGTTTTAATACTTAATTTCTTAACAATATTAACTGCATTATCAACAACTTTTTCCATAACTGAACTGTAATTAGCTCCGATAATTAACACGGTTGCATTAGATATTTTTGTAAAATTATGTCTGAAAAAAGCTCCGTCCACCAATATCTTCTCAACATTAAATTCATCCACTATTTTAACTAATTTCTCCATATCTGAAACAATAGATGGCCCCGCAATTAAGGCGTTTCCTTCTTTTTTTATTTTTAATATATA
>JAOZSU010000003.1:9379-17124 GCA_029939475.1 Mycoplasmatota bacterium
AATATATATACAGGACCAATAGAAGTAAAAATATCAGTTTTTTTAATAATTTCATATTCTGCTTCAAATTCAGATAATGTATTTTTAGCAGTCGCAACTAAATATCCCTTTTTTACAAATATACGTGGTTTTTCCATAAACGTCACTTGATCTATTTCTTCACCATCAAGTCCTATAGAAGTAATACAAATTTTATTTGTATTTATATCCTGTAAAATAGAGTTAATAACAGTCGTCTTCCCAGCATTTTTAGAGTTTCCAATAAAACTAATAATTTTGTAATCAGCTATTATATCAACTATTTTTTTAATTTTCTGTTCCTTCTTTCTAATTTTTTAGGCTCAATAGAAATACGTTTTCCAGCTAATAATGATGAAACTCCTAGTGAATTTTCAACCTCATCATCATCAGGTTTTTCATATCCTGGTTCCGTATATGTAGTAATAACTCCTTCATAGTTTCTTAAAACTATTTTCCCTGGTGCCTGAGAAATAACATAGTTAGGCATAACTGGAATTTTACCTCCTCCACCAGGTGCATCTATAACAAATGTTGGAACACAAAATCCTGAAGTATGTCCTCTTAATCCTTCAATGATTTCAATTCCTTTTGAAACTGGTGTTCTAAAATGTTCTATTCCCATTGATAAATCACATTGATAAATATAATAAGGCCTAACTCTAATATAAGCCAATGCTTGAACTAATTTTTTCATAACTGATACTGAATCATTTACGCCTTTTAATAAAACTGATTGATTTCCTAATGGAATTCCGGCATCTGCTAATCTGTCTATTGCAGCTTTACTTTCAGATGTTATTTCATTATAGTGATTGAAATGAGTGTTTACCCAAACTGGATGATATTTTTTAAGCATATTTACAAGACCTTCAGTTATGCGTTGAGGCATAACTACTGGTGTTCTTGTTCCAATTCTAATAATTTCTACGTGGTCAATTGCTCTTAATCTTTTTATTATATCTTCCAAAATTGCATCACTAACTAATAATGCATCTCCACCAGATAATAAAACATCTCTTACTTCCTCGTGTTCTGCTATATATTCAATTGCTAAATCTACATTGCTTTTTGGCATAGATTTATCAAGTTGGCCTGCAAATCTTCTCCGCGTACAATGTCTACAATACATTGAACACATATCAGTAATTAAAAACAAAACTCTATCAGGATATCTGTGAGTTAGTCCAGGAACGGGCGAATCTTCATCTTCATCAAGAGGATCAACCATATCATATTTAGAAATATACATTTCATTAATAGATGGTACAGCTTGTTTTCTTATTGGACAATTTGGGTCATCTGGATTAATTAAACATAAATAATAAGGAGTAATTGCCATTCTAAATTTAGTTAATATACTTTTTATTTCTTCTATTTCTTTTTCATCTAATGGTAAATACTTACTTAAATCTTTTGCATTCTTAATGCGATTCCTTACTTGCCAATGCCAATCATTCCACTCTTTATCAGTAACGTTAGGAAAATATTTAGCTTTTCTTTCTAAATATGTGTCATTTGTTACTTTCATAATTTATTCCTTCCCATATCTTTCAATAAACAATTGATATAATTCTTTAGATTCACGCAATATATCTAAAGTAATATTCGCGTGATTTTCAGTGTATCCATTTCCTATTATCATAAGAGATTCTGATGCAATTCCTTCAGCTCCTAACGCAGCTCTTGTAAAAGATGTTGCCATACTGAAGAAATAAACTGTTCCAGAAGATTTTGTAGGTAAAATTGAAGCCATTTCTGTATTTGGAACATTAACAACGTTAATTGTTACATCCGCTCCTTGGTTATTGGTAACTTTCATAACTTTATCATATATTTCCATTGGATTTTTAGCGTTTCCAACTATTATATCATCAATTACATTTAATCTTTTAACTTCTTCTACATGATTTTCACTATGCACAATTCCGATTACCTTACCGTTTTTACCTGCGCTTTTTCTTGCTTGATAAGCACAAAGCACTCCAGACTTACCTGCACATCCTAAAATTAATACAGTGTCTCCTTCTTTAACTAATTTTCTTACTTGTGCTGGAGCCCCGGCTACATCTAAAGCTGCTAAAGCTATATGAGAAGGCATATCTTTAGGTATTTTAGCAAAGATTCCTGTTTCAAATAGAATTGCTTGCCCTTCAATATCTACTTGATCTTTTTCAAAGTGAATTTCTTTAATTTTAGATATCTTTAGAGGAGTTAAAGATAAAGAAACTAAAGATGCGATTTCATCTCCAACATTAATATCCTTATTTAAATCTCTACCAATTTCTTTTACTGTACCTAGCAACATACCGCCACTGCCAGTCACAGGATTTTGCATTTTTCCTCTTTCATCTACGATATCCATAATCATTTTTTTCATCTTTTCTTCATCTTTATCACAGGCATTTTCAATTTGTGTAAAAGATGCAGAATCTATATTTAATGTTTTAACATCAATTAATATCTCGTTATCCATACAAACCATATTATTGTCTAATTTATCTGCGCTTTGAGGTAAAGCTCCAATAGGTGATAATACTCTATGAGTTCCATATTTACATAATTTTTTCATTATCTTTTCTCCATTTTTAGTATTTTTCTTGTTTCTTCAGGCGTTGCTATTTCTCTATTATATTTTTTAGCTATTTCAACTACTTTTCTTACTAAATCAGCGTTAGATTTAGCTAAAATTCCTTTTTCTATATACAAATTATCTTCTAAACCAACTCTAACATGTCCCCCATTTTTAATAGATAGCTCTGCTAGAGAAAATTCATATCTACCAATTCCTGCAACTGAAAAAGTTGCTTTTTCAGGAATACTATCTTTAAGGAAAAGAAAATCTCTTTCTTCTCCCGTCATTCCTCCTCTTACTCCAAGTACAAAAGAGTAATGTAAATGATTTTGAATAATACCTTTTTTTATAAACCTTAAAGTTGTATCAATATGTCCTTTTTCAAAGCATTCCATTTCATATCTTACATTCATGCTGTTCATTTTTTCCGCAAAATATTTGATATCATTTTCAGTATTAACAAATATATCGTCTCCACCAAAATTTAAAGTTCCACAATCTAAAGTTGCCATTTCTGGATGTATATTTAATACATCTAACCTTTCATCTCGACTCATTCCTACTGCTCCACCAGTAGAAACCTGTATAATTACATCAGGACATACTTTTTTTATTGCATCATGTATTTTTTTAAATCTTGACTTGTCTTGTGTTGGAGTTCCATCATCAAGCCGTGCATGTAGATGAATTATAGAAGCTCCCGCTTCATAAGCCTCACGAGCTGAATTAACCATCTCTTCTACAGTATATGGAACAGCTGGATTCATTTCTTTAGTTACTTCTGCGCCTGTAATAGCACAGGTAATAATTAGTTTATTCATGATATCGCTGTAACTCCTTTGGCACAATACATGTACCTACAGCATATGTCGTTAAAATTCTTTTTTCTAAAACATCACACGCACTTGAAGATATGTCTGGTCTAGCTTCAATAATTTTGTAACAAAGAAATTCCATTTTTCTCGAAGTATTTCCTTTTTTTATTATTTTAGCTTCAATCTCAAGAAAATCTCCAGCGTATACAGGAGCTAAAAAATCCACTTTTTCATAAGCTCTAAATAATCCTTCATCACCATCTGTTCGAATCAACAATTCGGTAGCCGCATCTCCAAATAACGCTAATATTCTAGCTCCGTCTACAAGGTTTCCGCCATAATGAGCATCATGATTAGACATTCTAATCTTAAATTTAGTTTCCATTATTGACTCCCTTCATTGGTTTAACTTCATCAATAATCAAATCAGCTTCAGTAGCTTTTAGCACATCATCAACGGTGTAATTAGGATGAACTTCTAAAAGATGCAACCCATCTTTTTTAACTTCCATAACAGCCATTTCAGTAACAATCATATTTACTTGATGAGCCGCAGTTAATGGAAGTCTACATTTTTTTAGAATTTTAGGAGTTCCACGATTGGTATGTCTTGTAGCTATAATAACTTTCTTAGCTCCAGTAACTAAATCCATAGACCCTCCCATTCCCGGAACTTTTTTCCCAGGAATTATCCAAGATGCTAAAGACCCTTCTTGATCAACTTCTAATGCTCCAAGAACTGTAATATCAATATGTCCACCCCTAATAAATGCAAATGAAGTAGCCGAATCAATATAGGCTCCACCTTCTAAAATACTAGCCCCCATACCACCAGCATTTACTATTTCTGTTTCATCTTCAACCAATCCGCCTAAACCTATAATTCCATTTTCAGCTTGAAGTGTAATTGTCTTATCTTTTGGCAAATAATTAGCCACTAAAGTAGGAATTCCAATTCCTAAATTTACTAAATCCCCATCATTTAACTCTAATGCTATTCTTGAGGCAATAATTTCTTTATCATTCACTGTATTCACCTACTAACAAATAATCTATAAAAGGATGTGGTGTTATAACATTTTCGGGATTAATTTCATCTATTATTTCTTTTGGTTCACAGATAACTGTTTTAGCTGCCATTGCCATGATAGGATTAAAATTCCTCATTGTTTTATTATATTTTAAATTCCCATAATTATCCGCTATAGCTCCGCCAATTAAAGCTAGATCCGCTCCTAATGCTTCTTCTAATATATATTTTCTTTCTTTTAATTTAATAACTTGTTTACCTTCTTGGACCATTGTATCCAATCCAGTAGGGGTTAATACTCCTCCAAGACCAGCACCATAAGCTCTTATTCTTTCAACTAATGTTCCTTGAGGTACTAATTCAACTTCTATCTTATTCTCTTGCATTAAACTTCCAACTAAAGGATTAGTGCCTATATGAGAGGTGATTAATTTTTGCACTTGGTTATTCGCAATGAGTTTCCCTACTCCTTTATCAGGATAGCCTCCATCATTACATATTATGGTTAAATCTTTAACATTCGCTTCTAAAACTAAATCAATAAGCCCTTCCGGTGTTCCGTTTGTTAAAAACCCTCCAACCATAACGACCATACCGTCTTTTAATAAATTTTTAAATTTTTCGTTATTAATTATACTTTTCATATGTTTTCCTTTCTTGGTGGTAAAATTTCAGCTTCACCAACTATTACAGTATCTCCATTTTGATTTGTTGCAATACAGTCAAAAACAACTCTATTCCTTTCAAAATTTAAACTCTTAACTGTTACTTTAGCTGTTATTTCATCTCCAAAATATACTGGTTTTGTAAATTTCAATGATTGTTTAGTATAAATACTTCCTAATCCAGGCAACTGCACCCCAAAAATGGCACTAAATAAAGACCCCACTAACATACCGTGAACAATTTGCTTTTTAAACATAGTTTTACTAGCATATTCTTTATCTACGTGTGCTGGATTATAATCCGATGATACTTCAGCAAAATTTAACACATCTTTTTCTAAAAAACATTTTTTAATTTCGCTTGTATCACCAATTTTTAATTCATTAATTGATAAACTATTCACTTTTACCTCCTTTTAAGTAAAAAAGCTATTATATTTTGGGTAAAATATAACAGCTCTCCATTTAAATTTCATGGCAATATTTAAGCCGTGCGCTTAAATATCAAGATATTGATTCAAAATTGAACAAATCAAAATCTTTCGGCAACATATTCCTTCTTCTACTAAAAAGGTTCTTCTTTTATCACTAGTAAAATACCAATACATTGCACCTCTGTGATTATTTAATTATATAGTAATTATACTTAATAATGTAAGCGTTGTCAACACCTAAAATATGAGTCTTTAACGATATAAAAAATCAATATTAAATTATTATTATTATTTCCCTATATTTAGATGTTCAATTGCCTTAAATAAAATATCTAAATCATTTCTATAAGTAATTAATTTTTTAGCTTCTTCAACGCCAACAAATTTAGCGTCTTTAAGTTCTTCTTTTTGTATAATTATTTCATCATTAGATGCCTTGCCTATAAAAAATACAACATCCTTCCACACGCCTTTATGTGGAGAGTAATTTGTGACTTTTCGAAAAGATTTATCTATATCAACTTTGATATTTGTTTCTTCTAATGTTTCTCTTAAAGCCGTCTCAATTTCTGACTCATTTTTTTCAACGTGTCCCTTAGGAAAAGACCAATGACCTTGATTCATATGTATTAATAAAACTTCAAATTTATCATTAAACACAACACACCCACAAGATTTTTCTTTTTTCATCAAAAATACCTCTAATCTTTATTAAATAATTTCCTATCTCTATAATACAATAAATTCACAATAATGAGAATTAAAAAACCAATTATAAAAGCTATTGCCGATGAATTAAATAATAAAATAGGTTTTTTCTCATATAAAAACCCGCCAATCAAAGGGCCTATAACCATACCTATAGATATAAAAGATTGACGAATCCCCATTATTTTTCCATACTCTCCAACTTTTGCGTGAGAAGAAATGTAATTTTGTTCTAAAGGTGTAAAAATAGCCTTTAATACTATATATATCATATATAAAGAATATATCACTGTAATAAAATTTGATGATCTAAATGTATAAAACACAATAAAAGCAGACAATAATTGTATTAAAATCATTAATCCAATCTGTTTTATAACTCTCGCAAATATAGGTACTAATATAATACTAGTAAACAAAGAAACATAACCAGTTACCATCTTAAATGTTCCTAAATTTAACGAATTAAATCCTAGGTCAATAAAATAAACATCGATAAATTTATTTAAGTTTATCGCTCCTATAGTAATAAAAGTAAGAGCAATTAAAAATAATAATAATCGATAATCTATATGTTTAATAAATTTAAAGCTGTTAAACATATTAATTTTATTGTCATTTTTAATTTTAATTGTATTATCTTTAAAAAGAAAAAATATCAATACAATATAAAATAAATTCAAAATAGCTTGGATTAAAAATATTTCCCTAAAGTTAGTTATATGAAAAAATTCTACCGTAAAAGAATTTTGAGATATAAAACCTCCTAAATAATAACCAATTGAAGCTCCCAAAGTGACCGCAGCTGCTATATAAGCTAAATATCTAGCACGATCCTTTTTATCAGTTACTTCTATCAAGTAACTCATAAACAATGTTATAGAACTAACCACTCCAAATCCGCTGAAGAATCTAAAGAAAACCATCAAATATTGATTATTGCTATAGCCAAAGAAAAACTGTCCTATACTATACATCAAAAGACCAATAATTATATATTTTTTCTTATTATCTCTATCTCCTAATCCACCCCAAAAAGGTCCACCTAACATTAAACCAAAACTCATTGTCGCAAAGAAAACTCCAAACATATAGTTTGCAATTCCTAAACTTTCCACTAGAGATGGAGTAACAGGATGTCCCATATTATGTATAATATTTTGAATTAAAAAGAATAATACGATTAAATATCTTTCTTTTTTCATAATATTCTCCAATTATTTAATAATAAAAGGCGATAAATTATCGCCTTTTTACAATTTGAATGGCGGAGCAAGAGAGATTCGAACTCTCGCGCCGGTCTCCCGACCTACACCCTTAGCAGGGGCGCCTCTTCGGCCACTTGAGTATTGCTCCAGTAAAACAGCTAGCCATATTATATTACTGTATTTTTGGCTAACTGTCAACTATTTTTAATTAATATATGTTTCTTTTTCTTGAACTTCGTCTTCTATTGGTTTTGGTGTTCCTTTTTCAACTGGTTTTTCCTTTTAGGCTGCT
>JAOZSU010000106.1:0-4707 GCA_029939475.1 Mycoplasmatota bacterium
CTGATTCATCCCTGGACTTGATCTCATATACAAGGTATATAAATAGAAGAAAACTCTTTTTATAGATTAGAACAGGTGCTTCAGTTAATTCATTTAAAACTCTGTTTGGTACAATATGAGTTTTAGAAATCTTTGATGGTAATTTAATATACCTTACTGCACGACCTATTAGTTTCCAGTAGTAAAGTTTCCCCAAAAAATTATAAATAATAAAATAATTTTTATTAGGTGACGAAATTGGTACCAAAATAATTTGACTAAAAAGAATATACAGGGTTAATATTAATAACTCTGTTACTACTAATAAAAGAAAAAAAGAATTTATTTTTTTATTCTTTTCAAAATGTAATTTGCTAAGATTGAATACGTCTTTTTCGCTATTATCTATGAAATACAAATCATTATTTCTAATTTCAAAATTGACATCACTCATTTTATAAGGCACATCAAATATTATGTTGAGGTTTCTATCGGCAAACCGACCTAATTTAAAGTGATGCAAATTATTATTGCATAATTTGATATCATCAAGAACATTATTACATTTATAATAAATTGAGTTTGTTTTGTGTTCCACAATTTTGAAACTACTATTATAAACGGATCTTGATATAGAACCATTTTTTAAATTATATATTTCAATATTATCATTATTCAACCTTATAGATAGTAAATTTTGATAGATGATATCTAATGTATCCAACTTGTTTGTTGAATAATTATATTTCAGTAAGTTTTTATCTTCCGGATCAAAAGGTGATTTCAATCCCATGATTATGGAATTTTCATTTGTATCTACTATGAATCTTGTGCCATAAAATCCCTCAGGCATTTTTACGAATAGGGGTTTACTATCAACCACCTTAATATTACCATAATTATCTAAAATTGTGAAAAAAGATTGCTTACTGTTTGCCAGCGAGAAATTTCGAAAACGAGATACACTCATTTCCATACCTGGAGCATAAGATGAGATCAGGATTTCTTTGATTCCATCATGATCTATATCTTGAATTTTTAAATTTTCTAATGCGGTTGTGAATTCTTTTTTCCAGAGGATAGCCCTATTAACTACATCATAAGCAATCAATAAATCATTAGTCCATCTATGTTGCATAAAATTAATAATTAATTCATTATGTCCATCCTGGTTTATATCTAATTCCCCTACAATCTTTGATACTAAAAAGCCATAATTCTTAAAATTTTCCTTCGAGAAAAATCTATGATTATAATAATTGTTTCTGGGAAAAAACTCCAGCAACTGTAATATATCATAAATCTCGAAAGATTTATTAAAATAATCTTCCAAATACTTTTTAAATTTCGCAAAATAAATTATACTTGGAATTTCATTTATATCTAATTTGTCAGCAATTGATCTTGTTAATGATATGTAAAAACTTTTTGAGAGATAAAGATGATAACCATCTTTTGATTTTTGTAAAGAATAATCTTCATCAGAATTCTGAAAATTCAGTGATTTGAAAATAATATTATCAAGAATGAAATCCTTCTTCAAAAGCTCATTATATAATTTATACTCATACAGCTTGCTATATTGTGGAGTATAATCAAAGTTATTTCTTGAATACAACTCATACAAATAATAAGACCCCTGTTTTGCTAATATTGTATACACTTTATCTTGTGATTGATATATACTTTTTTGTATTTCTTGAAAAAAGGAAAAGCGGTTAATTCCCATCTCAGCTTGATAAATTTCCTTATAACCTTTTGTTTCTAAATTCCTATATACTATCCGTGTGTTATCATCACTCTGGCTTAATGTAACAACATGATAATCTGCTTCATCAGGGAGAAAACAAAATTGATGAGCACCATTGTACTGAGTATAAATTGTGGAAAAATATTCACCATTTTTATAAAGATAAGAATCATTTAATAGAAAGAATAAAAATGTTGCAACAATAGTCCCAATTAGTAAATATCTAATTCTGAGGATTCTATTGAACTTGATCTTCATGGTCACCATTATATAGAATTAGGTAATGTAATTTGAACAATGAAATTCTTTTCTTCAAAGAAGAAATCAAGTTCACCATCATGGTGTTCAATAATAACCTTAGCAATTGGTAATCCAATTCCAGAACCTTCAGATTTGCTTGAATAACCTATATTACCAAATTCTTGAATATTACGATCACAATCATTGAAAGGATTAGTTATTATCAGTCTCACTTTATCTTTTTTATTCTTTATAGAAATCTCGATTATTTGCTCTAAGGTTATCTCTTCTAAAGCGTTAATGATAAGATTATCAAAAGCAGTACGGAATAAGTTTTTGTCCAGTTTAATAAAAATCTTTTCTGTAGTAAGATTTAAATTAATGTTGTTGAATAAATTATGGTTTACATGATTTATCAACAACTGTTCGATAAGTGTATTTAATTCAAAATTTTCTAAATATAGTTTATCAATATGTGAAAAATTGGAAAGAGTTTGTGCTGCAGAAGAAATAGTATTGAGCGATGATGTAATCTGCTCTATATACGTGTGGTTCATCTTTTTCAGCTCAACTGCATTCTTATCAGTAAGAAGTTTAACCATCAAAACCTGATTCTTCATCTCATGAGAAATACGTTGGATAATTTCAGATTCATCTCTGGATTTGATTTCATAAACCAGATATTTGAAAAGCAGGAAATTCTTCTTATAGATCAGTGTCGGAGACTCTGTAAGTTCTTTAAGAAGATTGTTTGGTATCATTGTAGTTGTGGACATTCTTTGAGATAAATCAATGGATTTTATTATTCTTCCCTTTAGTTTCCAATAAAATAATTTTCCAAGTATATTATAAAGAATGAAATAGTTTTTATAAAGTGATGATATCGGAATTGATATTTGCCGACTGAGAAGCAAGTAGAATGTTAAAATTAAAAATTCTGCAAGTAGGATAACTATTAAATATGGATTTAAAGTTTTGTTTTTTTCAAAAGTACAACGATAGAGATAACCTTTGGAATCTATCTCTTTTATGTAAAAAAGTTGATTTCCTTTCCAAACTGGTTCCTGCAATAAAGTATGACTCTCGAAAATGGTATTAAAATTATTGTCATATACTCTAATCGGGTTTGTGCTAAACGAGATATTAATATTATCTATTCGAGCAGCATTATAATAAAGCCTATAAGAGTTCGTTGCGAAAGGATATGAGTATCTTTTTTGTATTTTGAAATCATTATTCATTATTATTTTTTGAAGAGTATTATTATTTTGATTTAAAATAATAATTTTATTATCTTCAAATTCAATTGCAGCTATTTGGTTATATTCAACATTTAAATCATTTACAGTATTACTTTTTAAATCCAATAGTTGCAATTTCTTAATAGAAAAATCATTATGTGATTTTAAGCCAAAAAGTATTTGTTGTTTTTCCGGTAGGAACAAGAATTTATAATAAGCAAATCCAATTGATGAATTAATCAGAACAGGCTTATTTTTTATTAGCTTAAGTTCTCCATTTTTATCGAGAATCATCAAAGTGCTGTGGTCTTTTGAACCAATTCGATTTGTTCTGTAAATATCTATAGGAGGTTTATAGCAAGGTGAATAAGATGATAAAACTATCTCCTTTTCTCCATCAAAATCAATGTCGGTTATTTCATATTCTTGGAATTCGTTTAAATTATATTTCTTGTACCAGAGTAATTTTTTATTTGTAATATCATAACACAATAACTGCATAGGTAACCATCTGCTGTCATTTATTGATATCAGCAAGTCATCATGGTTATCATTATTAACATCTAACTGACCAAGGATTGTAGCAGGGTAAAAGCTATTGAAACGTGAATCATCCTGAACAACTCTTTGCCGATATTGTGCTTGCCTTAAAAAGAAGTTGATAATTTCCCACAATTCTGCTGGTTCCAGCTTATCTGGAATGTATGTGTTTATTTTTTGGCATATTTTAAGATAAGTTTCATTGTTGTGAATTTCTCTTGTAGGGGCTATCGAATTAAATAATGTTTCATCCATTAGCAAATTATAGCCAGAATCAGTAGCCTTAATTTCTATGCTATCTGCAATTGAATCATAAACTACAAATGAATTCCACTTCATATTATTGATAGTTATCATCGAATCACAAAGAGAGTCAAAGACAGGATTTCGATAAATGAAAGATGACTTTAAATTTTCATTACTAAAATTTTCACCAAATTCATATAAATAATAATCAGCTCGATTTCTTATACCAACTATGTATGTTTTATTTGTTTGAGAATTTGTGTAGAAGTTTGCTGACCTCAAATTAAATCCTGATCGAATATGCAGATCTCTTATTTCCAATTGCTGCAATGTGCTTTTCTCAAAGTTTCTAAAATAAAAATCTGTATGTTCCTGATGATCAGAAGCATAGATAATCTCTGAAGGATGGCTTTTCGGTAGTAGATGAAATTGATCGCTATAATAGATGGAGGTGGAACTAATGTCGAATCCGGTCTTACTATTGTATAAATATTCCGAATGTAACATTACTGTTAATATTGTAACTAACATCAGCAATAATATGAGAAATCTAATTCTAAAAAACTTTTTCAATATTAAGTTACCAGCTTCAATTCAATCATATTTAAGTTTTCGATTTACTTCGTGTTTCGATTTCAATAATTTTTAGAACAAATAATGCTTAAATATTATAGTGGCAGAATGTCAATAAAAAAGTTTCTTTTTGTTTAT
>JAOZSU010000107.1:0-4675 GCA_029939475.1 Mycoplasmatota bacterium
GAATGATTTTGATGTTTCCGGTCTCATTCCCGTATAAATTTGAATTAGTTGATAGATCTTATAGAAGACTTAAGACAAGTGATAATATCAACAAATACAAACTAGAAATTATTAAAAAATTAGAAAGTTACCAACAAGATCCAGTAATTATGGAATTAATAGCTAAAGAATTTATGTTAAAGACACATAATAATAAAGAACTAGCTATGATTCGTGCTAATAAAAGAATTGACGATATGATAGATATTTATAATTCAATTAATTATATTATCGATGAAATAGACAAGAAGAATAAAGTCTATGTTAATTCCACAATAGCTAAGATTAAATTCTTACTTTCAGATGATGAAAATATAATTTCTAAATTATCTAAAATACTTCGCTACACAGCTTCTGAAATAAAAAACAAAAGAACAAATAAAGCCTTAGCAAATATCGAACCTTTATTTACACTTGCGAATTATTCACAACTTGGAGATTCTTCATTGTTTACACCTAGAGGTTTTTATAAACGCATTGATACTCAATATCTTACAGTAAATAATGGTGGACCAGGAATTAGATTACAAGAGGAATTTTATAAGGAATTTGAACGAAACTATAGCGAAGATGTTATACGCGATTATTTAATGGAATTCTTCGCGAATAATAAATCAATAAAAGCTTCTGAGATAATCAAAGGAGATATGTCAGAAGAAGCGGTATTAAAACTGCTTTATATATTAGTATATGCAGGAGATGAATTAGATTATTATATTCAACCATTGGATGAATATATTAATCATACTAAATTTAAGTTAGCTGATTTTGAAATTATAAGGGGGTATGACGTATGATATTAGAAAATTTTGATAGTCTAAATAGCAGCCAACGCAATTTGTTTACGAGAACATGTTTAAAATTATTATCCACAGGATTTTTAGCTAGAGACAAAAAGGACAATAAGGATATGTATTATTTTTTGTTAAGCTATAAAAAGTACTTCGATGAATATTTTGGGATTATTAATTATGAAATTATATTAGACAGAGAAAACGGTGCAGTTCAATTAACACATACAGATAATTCTAATTTATTGCGTTTAAAAAAAGAAGAAACTATAATTCTACTTATCTTACGTATACTCTATCATGAACATCTGGCTGATACATCAGTTAATGATAATATAGTAGTAAGAATTGATGAACTTCATCAATACTATGAATCCTTAGAATTAAAGAAAAAAATTAATAAAACCGATTTAGTAAGAATACTGAGAATGTATAAGAAATTCAATCTAATTGAACCTATAGGCGATATTACAAAATCAAATTCAAAAATAATAATTTTTCCAACAATTCTTTTCGCAATTAATACAACAGCTATTAATGATGTTTACGATTTGATTTCTAGAATTGAATACCAACAAGGAAGTGATACTGATGAAAAAACTGACTAAAATAAGATTAATTAATTGGCATTATTTCGCTAACGAAACTATCAATGTTAAAAATAATATGTTAGTGACTGGGCAAAATGCCACAGGTAAATCTACAATAGTTGATGCGATAGCCTTTGTAATTACTGCGGGAGATCAAATCTTTAATCTAGCGGCTAATGAAAAAAGCAAACGTGATTTACGCGGTTATGTTAAATGTAAACTTGGAATTGATAACCAAGAATATCTAAGAGAAAATGATACAACAGGACACGTAGCTTTAGAATTTTATGACGAATCAAAGAATGAATTTTTTACAGTAGGTACAGTAATAGATGTGTTTGGAGAAATACTTCCCCCTAAAGTTATTTTTTATCATGTTAATAAAAAAATGGAAGAAAGTCTCTTTGTGGATGAAGAAGATAAAATATTAACTACATCACAGTTTAAAAAGACAAAACAAGCGGATAAGGTTTATCTAACTAGAAGAGAGGCAAAACTTGCTTTTCGTTCCCTATTTGGTTCAATCAATGAAACATATTTTTCTTTAATTCCTAAAGCATTAGCTTTTAAACCAATTCCAGATGTTAAAGACTTTATCTACAGATACCTTTTAGAAGAAAAAATACTAGATGTAGACTCTATCAAAGAATCAATAACTGCATATAGAGATTTAGAATCCACACTTAAAATCATCAAAAATAAAGTTAAAGATTTAGACGATATAAAAGCTATCTTTGAAGAAATCAAAAAAAATCAAAGCCAAAAATCATTCTATGAATTTTTCCTAAAAATAATAGAAATTGAAAACTATAAAAAAGAAATAGAAAAACAAACAACTAAGCTAGAAAAAATATCCATAGAAAAAGAACAAAACCAGAAATTAATTGAAGAGATTAATACTCAAATAAGCATCTTAGATGAACGCAGTAAAGAAATATATACAATGCTTTCTAGCAGTGATTCATTTAAAGCCGCAAAAATCTTTGAAAAGGAACTAGAAGATTTAGACAAGAGAATAGAAGAGCAGATGAGTATAAGGCAATATGCTCATAAGAAATTACGTAAAGCTAAGAAGATAATAGTTGATTTAAAAACAGAATATAAAAGACCAGTATATAAGGATCTAGATAAAATTGAATTGACTAAAATTGATGAAAGTAATTTTGAAGAAAACAAACTCAAGCTTTTAAAAATAAAAAAAGAACTAGACATTGTCTTAGATGAAAACAAAGAAGAATTAGGTAAACAAATACATATTAAAAATAACTTGATAACTGAAATAAATGATATATATAAAACTCTAAAAGACCTTGAAAACCATAAACTACGCTATAATCCAATGATTAAGCGTCTACAATCAAGAATTATAAATGGTGTAAAAACTAGATATGACGTTGATATTAATGTACATATTCTTTGCGAATTACTAGAAGTTACAGATCCATCTTGGCAAGATACTGTAGAAGATTATCTAGGCTTTCAACGCTTTAATTTGATAGTAGAACCAAGGTATTTTGATGTTGCACTTGAGGTTTATAACGAAGTTAAAGACAGTTTAAACATTTATGGAATTGGACTAGTTAATACTAAGAAAATACAACACTTTAAAAATTATAGAGATAATTCACTAGCTTCAATTATAAGCTCAGATAATGTAGATGCGACTCATTATATAAATATGATTTGCGGTAATCTAATTATGGTTGATGAAGTTAGTGACTTAGAAAACTACCCACAAGGTATTACAAAAAGCGGTATGGTTTATAGAAGCTATACAGTGAGATCATTAAATAAAAATCAAGAAAAACCATTTATTGGTAAAAAAGCTAGACAACGTCAATTAGAAAAATGGCGTAAAAAAGCCAGCGAAATGAAAAATAGATTTAATAAAGTCGAAGATATTATTGCGGTAATTAACGAAGAAATTAATGAAATAAATACCTTGGATGTTGAAGGTATAATTAAATTGTTAGAATCTTATTATTCTGTTAATACTCTAAAAGAAAGAAGAAAAGCATTACTAAAAAGAAAAGAATTACTTAAAGAAGAAGACCTTTCAGAATTACGACTTGAATATGAGAATATAAGAGAGGAAATTCGCGGATATGAAACCAACAGAAGAAAAGCATATGAAAGAAATGGTAAATTAAATTCAGATGAAATTAAATATCATGAATCTATTCTAGTATATGAAAAGAACATTAAGCGAATTACGCGTTCGATAGATAAGATTAAAGAAGAAAATATATCAATTGAGAAACAAGCTAAAGATCTATACGAATATGAAATTAGTAAAACAAAAAATATTTCTAAAATATTAGAAGACTATCAATTAAGAATACATAGAGAAACAGAAAGCATAGTTAATCTTGAAGATTCATTAAAAAGCAAACAGATAAAATATGTAAATAAATATAACCTAAGTTATCAGTTTGGCATTCAATATATGTATGAATATATTGATGAATATAATAAACTAGTTAAGTCTGAATTAGTTAAATATGAAGCTAAAGTTAGAGAAGCTAGAGAATCAGCTGAAAAATTATTTAAAGAAGATTTCATAGCCAAATTAAGAGATTATATAATATCAGCTCAAGATGAAATAAAAAGGATTAATGAAACCTTACAAAACATTCATTTTGGAGATGATACCTATGAATTTATCTTCCCAAAATCAAAAGAGTATGGGGAATACTACGATATGGTTTTAAGTGATGATGCAATAAAAGCTGGTACGGAAATGATGAATTATGATTTCGAGATGAAATATCAGCGTCAACTAGAAGAATTATTTATTAATCTTGCTAGTGATGATATAAATGCCCCAGGAGTTATGAATAAATTTACAGATTATAGAACATATATGGATTATGATATTTTAATTACTAACTCTCAAGGAGAAAAATTATTGTATTCAAAAGTATTTAAAGAAAAATCAGGTGGAGAAACACAGGTACCATTCTATGTAGCTACTCTTGCATCATTTGTTCGTCTCTTTGAACAAGCTAAAAGTGGAAGACTACATGATTCTATAGGGCTTATTATTTTCGATGAAGTATTTGATAAAATGGATACTTCAAGAATTAAAGCTATGATGGAATTTATTAAACAATTGCCAGTTCAAATTATATTAGCTACACCTCCGCAAAAAATGGAAGTATTAGCTAAATATACAGATACTACAATCGTCACTTTAAGAGATGGAAGAAACGCAAGAGCTTATGAAGCGATAAAAGAAATGAAATAATAAAAAAG
>JAOZSU010000108.1:0-4624 GCA_029939475.1 Mycoplasmatota bacterium
TATACAAAAAAGGAAATACAATATATATATATTATCAAAATGAATATATTCCATTTAAAGTAAAATCATATAAGAAACTTAAAAATATGGATTATATAGTATTAGATGGGTTTGAAGACATTAATAAAGTTGAGATATATAAGAATTCAGATATTTTTGTTTTGCCTGAAGATGAAGTTAGTTTATCTGAAGATGAATATCATATTTCAGAAATAATAGATTTAAAAGTATACCAAAACAATGAAATTATTGGAAAGATAAAAGATGTTTTATCTTATCCTCAAGGAGATTATCTCAAGATTTTATTAAATAATGAAAAAACATCTTTAATTCCATTTAGAAATGAATTTGTTATTGAAGTTAATCTAGATAAAGGTTTTATAGAAATCATTGAAATGGAGGGATTATTGTGAAAATAACTGTTTTAACATTATTTCCAGAGATGTTTTCTCCCATATTAGATGAATCGATTCTAAAACGAGCACAAAAGAATAATCTTCTAGAAATAGAATTAATTAATTTTCGTGATTTTTCCACAAACAAGCATAAAACAGTAGATGATACTCCTTATGGAGGAGGAGGAGGAATGGTTTTATCAGTTGAACCACTCTACTATGCACTAAAAAGCGTAGATGGATATCAAGGTGCTTTAAAGATATTATTAACTCCTCAAGGAAAAACATATAATCAAAAGATAACTAAAGAATTAGTTGAATATAAACATATTATTTTAATCTGTGGTCATTATGAAGGGTTTGATGAACGCATAAGAAACTATATTGATTTAGAAATATCTATTGGAGACTATGTATTAACTGGAGGAGAAATAGCAGCTATGGCTGTTATCGATTCTGTATCTCGTTTAATTCCTGGAGTACTCGGATCAAGTGCTTCATATAAAAACGATTCTTTTTACGATGATTCTTTAGACTACCCACAGTATACGAAACCTCGTGAATTCAAAGGATTAAAGGTACCTGATGTTTTACTGAGTGGTAACCATTCTGAAATTAATAAATGGCGTGAAAAAATGAAAGAAAAAAGGACAAGAGAAAGGCGCCCCGATTTAGTTAAAAATAGCGAAAAAAATAATTGATTTTATCTATCTACTATGATATAATACTTAACGCTGAAAAGAATTTATCTATACTATGTTCCGCTGAAACTCCAAGAACATAGATTTCAAAAAAGGAGTTGACCAAAATGTCGCAGCAATTACTTAAAGAAGTCTCTCAAGAATATATGAGAAAAGACATTCCAGAATTTCGTCCCGGAGACACTTTACAAGTTCACATCAAAATCAAAGAGGGTAACCGTGAACGTATCCAAATCTTTGAAGGCCTTTGTATTAAAAGACAAAACGGTGGTGTAGGAGAAACTTATACTGTAAGAAAAATATCTTATGGTGTAGGAGTTGAGAAAACATTTTTATTACATTCACCAATGATTGACAAAATAGTTGTAAAACGCAGAGGAAAAGTAAGAAGAGCTCACTTAGGTTATATTCGTGGATTATCTGCTAAAGCATCAAGGATTAAAGAAAGACGATAAGAATACTTTTAAAAAGGTCTCTAGGCTATTTCGCTTAGAGACTTTTTGTTTTCTTTAACATATGCTATAATGTGAATAGTTTTAGAAGTGATTTTTAGTTTTTTTTGTTGAATATATATTAAATATCAATATAACAAAACTAATGAAAACACTGTAAAATAATGTAATTTTATTGCATGTATTTGTTTTTAATGATAAAATATACATAAATTATCCCATAGGTAAAGGAGTTTGATTCTATGAGTAAAGCTACAATATATAATGTCGCCTTGAAAGCAGGAGTATCATTAGCCACTGTTTCAAGAACATTAAACAATCCAGAAAAAGTAAAAAAAGAAACGAGAGATCGTGTTCTTAAAGTAATAAATGAATTAGGATATAAACCTAATGCTTTTGCTAAAGGATTGGCTAGCAGAAGATCAACAGCTGTCGCAGTTATTGTTCCAGATATGTCACGTTCATCTGTCGCAGAAATGTTAAATGGCGTTGCGGTTGAAGCTCATAAGTATCATTATTCTTTAATTGTTTATGTTTTAAAAGATGAAAACAGAGATGAAACAGAAATGTTGAAAGATGTTGTTGCTTCACAAGCAGATGGTATTTTATATATGAATGATGAAATCAATGAAGAACAATACGCAATGTTGAATACAATCCAAGAAGAATATAAAGTTCCAATTGTTTTGGCTAATACATTATATCCATATGATAATAAACTAGTTACAGTATGTATCGATTATTTTAAAGCTGGTTATGAAGCGACGAATCGTTTAATCAAACAAGGAAGAAAAAATATTTATATTTTGACTACGGCGAGAAAATATATGGTTAATGATTTAAAAGAAGCTGGATATATAAAAGCTATGAAAGAAGCTGGATTGGAAATAAATATTCTTAGAACTAGTGGAGATATATCTGTTAATACAGTTCATTTTAATGAATTATTTAAGGATTCAGGAAAGAAAATAGACGGTGTTATAGCAGTTAGGGATTCTATTGCAGTATCATTTATTAATACAATGATTGAAAAAGGTAAAAAAATACCAAAAGATATTTCTGTATATGGATTCCAAAACACAAAATATGCTTCATTAAGCCGTCCTAAATTATCTTGTGTTGATATTCCTATCCTAGAAATAGGCGCTAAAGCAATGGCTTTATTGAAAAAAGAAATAGATGGAGATTATGTTGAACAAAAATTTAATGTATTACATCACAATATAATTGAAAGAGAAACTACTAAGTAAAAGGTTTTAATAGTAGAAATATATTTACTAGCAAAAAGAGATCTAGTGGTTGGTGTAAACTAGAAGGAAATATATTTTGAATTACGTTATTTTGCCTTTAAGGCACGGTAAATCCGTTATCTTTTGAGTGCACTATGTGAATTAAGGTGGTACCGCGGTTAATTATAATCGTCCTTTGTAAAGGGCGATTTTTCTAATGTTATGGATTAAAAATACACAAAAAAAAAGATTTTATGGAGGTTTAAAATGACATTATTTGAAGAACTTAAATGGAGAGGGTTATTATATCAAGTTACAGATAAAGAATTAGAAGAAAAACTTAATAATGAAAAACTTACATTTTATTTAGGAGCTGATCCAACAGCTGATAGTTTACATGTTGGGCATCTTTTAGCTTATTTAGTGGCTAAAAGGTTAATGGAATATGGACATCAACCTATTTTGGTTATTGGTGGAGGGACAGGACTTGTAGGAGATCCTAGTTTCAAAAAATCAGAACGCAAATTACTTACAATAGAAGAATCATTAAAAAACGCTGAAGCTTTGACAAAACAAGTTAAAAATATCTTGCCAAATGCTAAAGTTGTTAATAATTACACTTGGATTTCAAGTTTAAACTCAATTGAATTTTTACGCGACATAGGAAAACATTTTAATGTAACATATATGATGAATAAAGATTCTGTTAAATCTAGAATTGAAAATGGAATCTCTTTTACTGAATTCGCTTATCAAATCTTACAAGCTTGGGATTTTGAATACCTATATAAAAATATGAACTGTCAGCTTCAAATAGGCGGGCAAGATCAATGGGGTAATATTACAGCTGGTCTTGAGTTAATACGTAAAATTCATTCAGTCAATGCTAAAGCATATGGTTTCACATTCCCGCTTGTAACTAAATCTGATGGAACTAAATTTGGTAAAACAGAATCAGGCGCTATTTGGTTAGATAAAAATAAGACATCACCTTACGAATTTTATCAATATTGGATTAATACAGCTGACGCAGATGTTTTGATGAGATTAAAACAGTTTACTAGTTTAACTAAAGAAGAAATTGATAGTTTAGAAATAGAAATTAAAAATCATCCTGAAAAGCGTTTAGCGCAAAAAAAACTAGCAAAAGAATTAACTACTTTAGTTCATGGAGAATTAGAATTAAAGAAAGCTATCCATGTATCTAATGCTTTATTCAGTGGCGATATTTTAGATTTAGATGCGAGTGAAATTGAAATGGGATTCGGTCATTTAGAATCAATTGATATAAGTGAAGAAATACTAATTATAGATGCTTTAATAAGTCTTAATTTAGTTAAATCCAAACGAGAAGCACGAGAAATGATTAAGAATAATGCAGTTTCAGTAAATGGATTAAAGATTAATGATTTAAATTTTATCATTAAAAAAGAAAATGCTTTTGGTAAGAAATATACAATTATTAGAAAAGGGAAAAAACGTTACGCTATGATTAAACATAAATAAAAAGCTACGATTAATTTCGTAGTTTTTTAAATTAAAATATAATGTTTTAGTCTCTTTGTAAATATTTTTTTTGGTAAATTATTCTTAATGAATTCAAAACACAAATAATAGCTACACCTACATCCGCAAATATAGATAACCACATCCACATAAAACCAATAGTAGACATTATTAAGAATAAAATCTTAATTGTTAAAGAAAAAGCAATGTTTTGCGCTGAAATCTGTCTTGTTTTTTTAGCGATTCTCATACCTTTCTTTAACAATCTTATATCATTATTCATAATAATAACATCAGACACTTCAATTGCTAAATCAGTAGCTGAACCTAATGAAACACCA
>JAOZSU010000109.1:0-4577 GCA_029939475.1 Mycoplasmatota bacterium
CTACAGTATTTTCTAATAATCTTTCCATTTTTCTATTTAGTTTCTTCTGGCGCATTCTCGTAGAAGCCATACTTGTATGAACTCTATTTGTTATCGGATAAATCATTTCACCTTTAATTACATCAAGATCTTCAATATCTATTTCATATGCATAATTTTCTAAGGTTGAATGTATATATTTATTTTCATCATTATTATGATTTTTGATAAAATCAGAAATCTGTAATTGAGGAAATTGATGATCTACTCCGTTCATAACTAGAGCGTGTTTTTTATTTCCTATAAGCATTAACTCTTTAACTGCTTTATCAATTCTTAAAGCTATTTTATCTTGAGTTTTAGGCAAAAACATACCGTTGGAATATCCCTTTGTTAAAGCAATTGTTACTATTCTATCTTTGTTTAATCCTTCCCAAAGAAATTCAGTTTTATTTAATTTATGAGTGGGAACTCCACGCATAACACAGGCATAATGAATATTACAACCAGTTAATATATGTGGCAGTTGTGAACTTTGACCAAAGGAATCTGGAAGATAACCTACATTCATATAATTTCCAAACTCCTTAGCCATATTAGTTCCTATTAATAGATTTCTAATTAAAGATTCACCATCAGGTATTTTTTCATCAGTTTGACTATACCAAGGCCCTATAATTAATCTTCCTTTTTTAACCAAATCTATAAGCTTTTGTTTTTTTTCAGGGTGTAAATGAAGATAGTCTTCAACTAAAACCATTTGTCCATCCAACATAAAATATTTATAATCATTATTCTCCATTACTTCAAATAGTTCATCGAAAAAATATGATAATTTTACGTTGAAATAGGAGAATGGTTTATACCATTCTCTATCCCAATGTGTATGTGAAATAATATGTATCTTCATTTTATTTAACTCCCATTTTAAGCTTTTTGTTGTTCTAATTCAGGTGTTTCTTTTTCTTTAAATAATATTAATAGAGCTATTGTTACAGTAACTCCTATAACATGTGCTAATAGATATAATAATGTATTTATTAGTGTAGGTGATCCAAGAATAATTCCTACAAGTGAAGGAATTACAGTAGTATTAGTAACGCCAAATATAGATGTAAATGCAGCCCCTATCATGCTGCCAGCCATAAGAGCTGGAATAACTCTAAAAGGATTTATTACAGCGAAAGGAATAGCTCCTTCAGTTAGGCCAAATATGCTCATGAATAAAGCAGATTTCCCCATTAGTTTTTCTTCATCATTATATCTTCTCTTAAAGATTACAGTAGCTAGTCCTACTGAAAGAACTGGAATTGTTATAGCTGTAAGTACTGGAGCTACTACATGATATAGCTGAGCGTCTGAAGCGGCTATCGCGAAAGTATAAGCGACTTTATTTACTGGTCCACCCATATCAAATGCAATCATGGCTCCTAAAATCATTGATATCAATATTGCATTTCCAGTGCTCATATTTTCTAACCAATCATATACCGAATCTAATACGGTAGTTACGGGATCGGCTATTACAAAGTAGATTAGGGCTCCACCTGTTAAAGTAGCTACTACAGGCACAATAATAAACGCCATTAAAATATCATTGCCTTGGCCTTGTTTAAACTTACTAGCAGCCAGTTTTAATAATTTAATAATATAACCCATTAATAGACCTACTATGATTCCACCAATGAATCCCATTCCTAAATTATCAGAAAATAACCCTACAACAAATGTTGGAGCTAAAGCTAATTTACCAACAATTGAATACGCAATATAAGCCGCAAGAACAGTACCAATTAAAGTTTTAGCTACACCACTAATATCTGCGCATAACACTCCAACTTGTCCAGGCATTTGGCCCAAAACCATAAAGAATGCATAAATGATAATTACTGGCAACATATATGAAACACCGCTCATTAAATGTTGTCTAATGTCTCCAAAAAATTCCTTTGTCTTACTCATTTGAATAATCTCCTTTTTTATATATTTTTATTTTTATTTATTAATAATAGCTATTGCTTCTTCAAATACATCCTTAGCTTTTTTTATAACTTTGCTAGTAGATGTTTTGTATGTAGGTATATTATTAAATCTTTCTTGTTCAATTATGGTTATATCAGCTGAATTTATAAAAATATCAGCTGAATCAATATCTGATTGACTTAATTTATTTCTTATACCCATTGATCCTTGTGTTTCCACTAAGATTTCATATCCATACTTCTTTGCCATTTTTTTTAATGCCGCTGCGGCCATATATGTATGAGCCATTCCCACAGGACAAGATGTAACTGCGACAATTTTCATTTTAAACCCCCTATTAAATCATTTATTTTATTTATTAACTCTTTTGAATTATCTGTTTTATTTAAGAAATCAATAAAATCATCATCAATTAATATTTCAGCTATTTTTGCTATTATATCTAAATGCGTAATCCCTTTTTCATTTTTAGAAACCGCGAATAAAAAGATACATCTTACAGGTTCTCCGCCATCTTCCCAATCAATTTCTTTTTTAAACCTCACTATTGCAATTGATGTTTTATCTACAAATATAGAATTACTATGAGGCACAGCTACTCCCATATCCATATTAGTAGATTCCAATTTTTCTCTTTTAAATACATCTTCAATAAACTTTGTTAAATCATTGATTCTTTTACTCTTATATAACATGTTAGCCATTTCTTTAATTGCATCATATTTATTTATTGAATCTGAATGTAAGTTTATTGTTTCAGCATCTAACATTTTGCTTATATCCATATTATTTCTCCCTATTTATTTATCGTTTTAATAAATTCATAATAATTCTTTGATTTAATAAGTCTTTCTACTTTTCTTTGTGAACTTATTACATTAAAGAAACTATTAAAAATCTGTTTTACATTTCCTTCTTTAGCATTTTGTATGTTAATTAAAAATATTAATTGAACCTTAGCCCCGTTCCAATTTATCGGTTTTTTAGTTATTCCTATAGCCACTATATTCTCACCAATATCACTACCTATCGCATGAGGAATAGCCACCATATTACCAATATATGTAGATGATATTGTTTCTCTATCAAAAACATTTTGTAAGAAAGAATCATTAACTTTGTATTTCTTTTTTAATAATTTAAAAAGATAATTAATTACATCATATTGATTATTTGCGTCGATATCTTTCGCAAAGATATCTTCTCTAAATATATTTAAAAAATCATAAGCATTATTTTCTCTATGTTCTAATTGACTAATTACAGTATTAATTTTAATGACATCATAATCTTTAAATAATGGATCAATAACAATCAAAGGTATGTCTCCAGCATCAATCATAATGGTTGAAATTATAATATCTGGCCTTAAATCAATGGCTTTTTCATACATATATAAAGGAAAAAATCCAATTATATTAAAGGCAGGAAAATATCTTTTTATCTTTACTTCAATTAATTTGTTTACCAATTCTTTAGAATTACAAATAACTGCGACATTTCTTTTTTTATTTTCCTTTTTTAACATATCTCGTTCCATATCACAGGCGAAAGCCAATACTATATCAATAAGTAAATTATCATTTACTTCGAAAGAATATTCTAAATTAAACAGATTATAAAAATAAGTTGCCATTTCAAATGCTAGAGGATATTCTCTTCTTATCGTTTTTAATGAATAATTATTTGATTTAATTTTCACAAATTTATTTATTGCATTTTCTAAATCAATTAATAATTGACTAGAAAATTGATAATCAAATGTTTGGCTTGTTTTTATTAACCCATTTTTAATGCCTTCATTTAATAAATTACTTTTTGTATTTTTATCAAATATTTTTGTACAAAAATCAATTATATATTCTTTATCAAATTGATTTAATTCTATATCTGAAATAACAATATCTAAAATTGATGTTATTATTTCATCATTATTAATATTTTTAATAGAATATTCGTTTAATTTATATCCATTTTTAACTCTAAAAATAACAACTGTAATAAATATAATTAAATAATTAAAAACATCTCCAGATATATATATTTGTTTACTAATAAATATTTTTTTTATTTTGTTTCTTACTACCTTCATTAGGTTATTAAAAGCGTTTTTAGGTAAATCCTTTAAAACATTTATATTATCAAAATAATTATTGTAAACTTGTCTTATATCTGTTTCATTTCCAATAATTGTATAGGTACTTCTTTTTTTTCTTTTTATTGATAAGTTATGATTTTTAAACCCTTTGTTTATATTATCAATGTCTCTATTTAAAGTGGAGTCACTAACAAATAGATCATTGGATAATTTATGTAAGGACAACCCATTTGGATTAATTAATAACTGCTTTACAATATAATCTTCTCTTGATTTTGGTAAAATTGGGATAATGTATCCTTGGTTTAAATTGATTAATTTATTAATTTTTTCCTTATTTGTTTTATCTATTCTATATCCTTTTCCTACAATAGAATCAATAAAAATATTCATATCCAAAAAACAATCATTTAATTCTTTCATATCATTTCGTATTGTTCTTGAAGAAACTCCGAGAACATCGGCGAAATATTGACTTGTTAAATAATCGTTTGTTTTTAATAATTCTGATATTATT
>JAOZSU010000110.1:0-3169 GCA_029939475.1 Mycoplasmatota bacterium
AATTAATTCATTACTAGAAGTTACAGGATTACAGAATATTCTTGAACTTGTAGGATTAGCAGATGGACCTATTATTTGGACAACTGTATCTGGAATGAAAGCTGTTATGTTTTTAATATTAGTTGATACATGGACAGTGTTACCATCAGTAATGATTATTATATTAGCTGGATTACAAAATCTTAATAAAGAATATCAAGAAGTAGCGATGGTTTTTGGAGCGACTAAAAGACAAACGATTACAGATATAGTTATTCCGATAATAAAACCAACCATTATTACAGCTCTACTTCTAAGAATTATCTCAGGTATTCAAATTTGGTTGCTTTCAGTAATGATTTTTGGCTTTAATAAAGTACCGTTCTTAGTTGAACGAATTGTATATTATACCAAATTCTATTATTCGGATGAGAGCGCAGATAAATTGGCATTTACTTATTCTGTTTTAGTTATAATAATTGTAATGACGATGGCTGTCTTATTCTTGCAAGCAAACAAAAAATCCGAAAGGAGTATGAATAATGGGTGAAAATAATATTCAAATAAATAAAACCAAAAAAGCCATAAAATCAACTATTTTTTATATGTTCATAGTGTTTGTTGCATTTGCTTTTATTATTCCTTTGATATATTTAACAACAACATCATTTTCATCACTTATTGAGGTGAGCGATTATCCAAGACAGATGTTTCCATCATTTTCTCATAATGTTGAATTTTCTTATGACGAAACATATGAAAGATATGTATTAGCAAGAGAAAATAATAAAGGTGAGTATGTAATATTAAATTTTGGGGATGAAAAAAATCTATCTAAATATTTAGAGAAAAATTTTAATGTATTTTTAGAAGAAGATGAATTATTAGAAATAATGTTACCTGCGAAGGAAACTGGTGAACCTATAAAGGTAAAACTATATAAAAATATTATAGCTAATTATATAAAGTTCTTTGAAACCTTTGATGGGGTAGGAGAAGCATTTGTTAATTCGGTTAGAGCAGCTATATATACCATTATTCTATCTCTTGGAATTGGAGGGGGATTAGGATACGCATTAGCTAAAACTGATATAAAAGGAAAGCAAGCTATTGGTGTTGGAGCTTTGATTGTCAGAATGTTTCCAACAATTGCTATTTCCGTGTCTGCGGCAGTTATGCTGATAAAATTTGGAATGTTTGATTCAATGTATGGATTGGCTGTTATATATGCAATACCAAATATTGGCCTGACAGCTTGGATTACAAAAGGTATTTTTATGAATGTAAATAAGGAACTAGAAGAAGCATCGTTAGTTTTTGGTGCAACTAAAATTAAAACATTCTACAAAATAACATTTCCATTGGTTTTGCCTGCATTTGCAGCATCGAGTATGTATGCATTTATTACAGCTTGGAATGATACTGCTGTTGCATTATTATTGACAACGAATAATAAAACATTGTCATTAGTATTATATGAAGCAATAGGTGGAGTTAATAGCATTCATTATGCGGCAGCTGGAAGTATTTTGTTAATTCTACCAGCAGCATTCTTCACATTTTACTTAAGAAAATATATAAACCAATTATGGGGCTAATCAGGAGGAAATTATGTCTTATATAAAATTAGAAAATTTAAAAAAAGTATATAATAACAAAGTTACGGCTGTTAAAGAATTTACTTTAGAAATAGAACGAGGAGAATTTATTGTATTTTTAGGTCCTTCTGGTTGTGGAAAATCAACCACAATGAGAATGATTGCTGGACTTGAAACAGTTACTGAAGGCGATATCTTAATTGAAGGTAAATCAATTGTGAATTTACAACCTAAAGACAGAGGAATTTCAATGATATTCCAAAGTTATGCAGTATGGCCTCACATGACGGTATATGATAATATAGCTTATGCTTTAAAATTAAGAAAAATGAGTAAAACCAAAATAAAGGAAACAGTTATAAAAGCAGCAGAAATTTGTAATATTCGAGAATATTTGGACAGATATCCATCTCAATTATCAGGTGGACAAAGACAACGTGTAGCTGTTGCAAGAGCTATAGCGATTAAATCAAAATTATTTTTAATGGATGAACCGTTATCAAATCTTGATGCAAAATTAAGAGTATCTATGAGGACTGAATTAAAACGTATTCATCAAAACTTAAATTCGACATCAATATTTGTAACACATGATCAATCTGAGGCTTTATCATTAGCAGATAGAATTGTAGTAATGAAGAATGGATATATCGAACAAATTGGTACCCCAAACGAAATTTACCATGAGCCAAAAACAATGTTTGTTGCTCAATTTATTGGTTCTCCACCTTCAAACTTATTTAAAGTTAAAGTAGAGAAAAAAGCGAATAAGTATTTTTTAACTAATAAAATATTTAAATTTGAAGTTTTAAAAGAAGATCTAAAATCAAAACTTGATTTATATTTGAATAAAACAATAATATTATCAATAAGACCAGAAAATATTACCGTTAATGATGAAGAATTATTTTCAACAAAAATAAACATTGTTGAACCTCAAGGTTCTCATGTAGTTATTTCAGTTGATGTAGAAAATAATGAAGTTAAAATAGTATCTGATAAATTAAATTTAAAAATTAATCAAACAGTAAAACTAGGGTTTACAGACAAATATATTTTATTTGATGAAAAAACGGGCCAAAGAATAAAATAGGTGAAAAATGAAAAAAATACATATAATATCACATACTCATTGGGATAGAGAATGGTATCTAAATTCAAAATACACTAATGAATGGTTAATAGACTTTTTTGAAGGGTTGTTTGCCATGCTCGAAAAAGAACCAGATTATCAATTTGTTTTAGATGGGCAAACAATGCTTTTAGAAGATTATTATACTGAAGTTAGAAAAAAAGGATTAAGTGTATCAAAAAGAAAAGCTAAATTAAGAAAATATGTGTCTGAAGGACGCATATTTATTGGGCCCTTATATAACCAACCAGATTATCAACTAGTTAGTGAAGAATCTATTGTTAAGAATCTTATTTTAGGAAATAAGATTTCAAAAGAATATGGGAAAAAAATGAATGTAGGTTGGTTATTAGATAATTTTGGTCAAATTTCACAAACTACACAAATTTTACGAAATGCTGATTTAAGAGGATTATATGTTTGGCGTGGAGTTGAAATGGATCCTCAAAATGTTCATTCT
>JAOZSU010000110.1:3179-4561 GCA_029939475.1 Mycoplasmatota bacterium
TCCAGATGGAACAAAGTTACCTTCTATATATTTATTAGATTCATATAGAAATGGTATGAGACTAGCAGAACATGAAGATATTTTTGATGCTAGAATAAAAGATACATACAAAAGATTACTTCCATTTGCGACTACAGATAATATGTTGTTGCTAAATGGTTATGATCAGGAAATACAACCTGATGATGTTTTAAAAATGATAAAAAACGGAAGAAAAGACACTAATAATTATAAACTTATACAATCCAATCCTATTGAATATTTAGATAACATTCTAGCTGAAAATCCAGACATGCAAACATTATCTGGACCGCTTTACAGTGGTAGGTTTATTTCTGTTTTTCCTGGCACGTTATCAGCTAGAATGTATCTAAAACAGCAAAATTATGAATCAGAAAGATTAATTGAAAAGAGAGTTGAACCACTTGCAGTTATGAATTTTTTAACTGGTGGTGAATATAATAATAATCATATAGATGCTGCATATAAAAAACTTCTTATGAATCAACCACATGATTCTATTTGTGGATGTTCAATAGATGATGTCCATAAGGACATGGAATACCGTACTGATTTAGTAGATGCATTGTTGAATGATGAATTAAATGATGTATCCGCATCACTATTATCAAAAATAGATACAACTAATACTTATAAAAATAAAGGATTAGTAGTATTTAATACAGCCAGTTATAAAAGAGATATTATAATAGAAAATGATGAAGTAATATTAGTTAAAAATGTACCTGCATTCGGATACAAAGTTGTTACTAAGAATGAAGAGACAAATGATAAGCTGATACTTAACAAGGAATTATTGACAATTGAAAACAGTAAAATATTAGTTTCTGTCAACAGTAATGGTTCTATAAATATATTCGATAAAAAACAAAAAGTTTTATACGAGAATCAAGGGATTTTATTAGATAAAGCCGATGCAGGAGATGAATATAATTATTCACCGCCTAATAAAGATGAACTATATACTACAGAAAATGTTATAGCAAAAATATCGTTTGAAGTCGAAACTGATAAATTAGTTATTATTAAAGTGAAGTATGATTTTGAAATTCCTGTAGGAATAATAAATAATAGAACAGAAAGAGCTAAAGATAAAATTATAATGCCTGTAACATCATATATTAAAATTAGGTCTGCAAGTGCTGTGGTTGAATTTGAAACTGATATTCTAAATACAGCTAAAAATCATATAGTATCAGTTTTGTTTAAAACCAATATAAAAGCCAAAACATCTGAAGCTGGCGCTCAATTTGATGTAGTGACTAGAAATATCTCATATGAAGATTTTGATGAATCAGAAATTCCTGATCATGTTAAGGAAGTTATCATCGGGGCCAGAGAACCTAAACCAAATCGGATAT
>JAOZSU010000111.1:0-4461 GCA_029939475.1 Mycoplasmatota bacterium
CTAAAAATTCAATAAAGCTTTTACTGTTAATAGCTACATCAAAGGGAATAAAGTAAGGAATTTCTGAAAAAATAAGTCCAAATCCTAAAGGTTTAGCTGTATGATAATTTTGTCCAAACAATTCTAAATGCAAATAACAGTGACTGTCTAATATCACCTTGATTTCTTCTGGCTTTTTTATTAATACATAATCAATTTTTTCTGATTTCTTATTCCCTTCAAGGTTTTTAATGAAGGAATGAAAATTCATCTTTTGGTAAAATTGAATTAGTTTATCTTTATCAAATCCATTATATTTTGTTTTTTCTATTTCGATATTATTACTAAAATCAGTAACTATTGTGGCTAATTTTTTAGAGAAAAAAGCTATTTCTCTGTTTTCTTCAATTCTTTCTTTTAGTTTCCCTTTTAACTCAGAAGTATGTTCATATAAGTTTTCTAAATTTTGATATTTTTCTAATAATTTAGCAGCTGTTTTAGGACCTATACCAGGAATCCCAGGTATATTATCAGATGAGTCTCCTACTAAACCTTTATAATCAGTAATCTGTTTTGGGGTAATTCCCATTTTTTCTTTTAAGTGTTCTGGGGTAAATACTTCAATCTCTTTTAATCCTTTTCTTGAGACTATTTGATTTATATTTTCATCTAATAATTGCATTAAATCGTGATCATTACTATAGATAGTAATTTCATTAAATTTATCTTTAAAATGTGTAGCTGCATACCCGATAATATCATCCGCTTCATATAATTCTTTTTGATAGAAATAAACTCCTAAGGCTTCAAGATATTCTTCCATCAAAGGAAACTGCATAATTAACTCATTAGGTGTTTCTTTTCTCGTTCCCTTATATTCTGGATATTCAATATGGCGATGAGTCTTTCCTTTAGGGTCTAACGCAACTAATACATGCGTAAATTCAAGAGACAATAATTTTTTCATTGCATAGGCAAAGCCATAGATTCCATTAGTATATAATCCATCTTTGTTTTGCATTAAATTGCCTGTATAAGCTGTCGCATAATATGATCTAAATAATAAATTGCTTGCGTCTATTAATAATAATTTTTTCATTAATTCACCACCATATATTGTTATTATATTGTATCATATCATGAAGAAAAATGCACAAACCTTGTGCATTTTACCATCCATCTATGATTAATGATTCTTATTTAACAGTATTAATAACCCCTTAAGTATCAATGAATCATCTAAAATCATTTTCTCATTTGTAAGAGGATAAATTACTTTAGCATGGCCTCCTGTTAATACAACTGTTAAATCATTTTTATTTAACAGTTTTTTAACTCTTTGAATGATTCCATCTATCATTGATGCGTGTCCATACAAAAGCCCTGATTTGACTGCATCGGTTGAATTGGTACCTAACATTTTTTTAGGAGGTAATAATTCTATTTGTGATAACAAAGAAGCTTTATTAATCAAAGCATTTTTACTAGTTGTAAGTCCTGTAGAAATTATTACACCTTTTAAGGTCTTTTTTTCTATATAAGTAAAAGTAGTAGCTGTACCTAAGTCTATGATTAAACAGGTTTCATCATATAGATTACTAGCAGCCACTGAATTTCCGATTAAATCCGCTCCAACTTCTTTAGGATTATCAACAATAATTTGGATGCCTGTTTTTAATCCTTGACCTAAAAACAAAGGTATAATATTACAGTTTTGTTGGAAAAACTCTCTAAATACCTCATTTAATTCTGGGACAACTGAAGATACTATAGCTTCTTCACAAGGAGGTAAAAACTCTTTTAATAATACAGAGTATTCATCATAAGAACGATTTTTTTCTGTATTTAAGCGATATACCTTATCAATAGTTAATCCATCATTTGTTAAGCCTATAGCTATAGTTGTATTTCCAATATCTATAACTGCTTTCATAATCAATACCTCACTCTGTTAATAAAGAATTACTGTTATTAAATTTAAGATAAACAAACAATCTATCAGCTACAATACCACCGATAACCGCAGCTAAAACTGCCTCAATAATTCCATTAGTAATCAACACTCCCCAAATCAATTTCAAAGCTAAGCCCAAGGTATCTGTACCTTTCATTAATGTAAGCACATCCCCTCCAACAATACTTGAGAAATTAGCATTGCTTATAATCATTGGGAATGTCGCAACCATCATAGGTAATACTAAAATTGAATGCAATAAAGATAATAAGAAGAAACTTACTGCAATTGCTATAATGCGTTGCTTAATAATTTTCGAGAAGAGTCTATAAACATCATAGATTGCTAGTCCAAATAAAAACCTTGGTAAGATTGAAACCCATGGGAAAATGAAAATAAAATCAAATCCCCCACTCATAGCTCCTCTAATCAGTGATACCACACCAAAAATAGTAGCTAGAATAATAGCCGGTTTTCTTCCTAATAAGATTCCTCCGATTAAAACTGGAATATGAATAATAGTAGCTGATACTCCAAAAACCGGAATAAATCCTAACCAAGGTACAAATGCCATAATTACAATAATTGCAATAAACATTGCAAGTACTGTCATTTTGCGAATACGTTCGCGTTTTGTCAAAGTGTTTTTAGTTGCCATAATAAATTTCCTTTCCAAGCCACTTAAGTGGTCTCATAAGTTTTTATTGTTTAAATTAAACGTTCTCTTTGATTTCGTTTAACTTATTAAAATCTAATTCTTTTAACATTGCAAGTATTACATTTTTTACAGCTAGATAATCATCTTTATGAATTATAGAAGTAGTTGAATGAATATACCTTGCGGGCATTCCAATCGTACATACTATAACTCCTTCACGAGATAACTGCACAGCGGCTGCGTCAGTTCCTCCTAGTGATTTATAATATTGGAATGGAATGTTATTCTTTTTAGCTGTTTCTTCGATAAAGCGTTTCATTCCTTGATGTAGCAAAGCTCTTGGATCATAAAAGCGAATCATAAATCCCTTTCCTAATGAACCTCCAACATCTCCACCATCAAATGTATCTTGACAAGGAGAACAATCTACCGCAATAAATACGTCTGGTTTAATTTTAAATGATGAAGTCTTGGCCCCTCTTAAACCTACTTCTTCTTGTACATTAGCTCCAGCATAAAATTTGCATGGTAATTCATCTTTGTTTACTGTTTCTAGAATATCTAATGCCATTGCACAACCAAAGCGATTGTCCCAAGCTTTTGAAAATATCTTTTTGCCATCAGCTGATTCAGTATAATTGTTTCTGAAAACGATTTGTTGGCCAATTTTTACTCCAAGTTTATAGGCATGTTCCTTACTGTCAGCTCCGATATCTAAAAAGAAATCATCGAAGCTAGATACTTGTTTTGAAACATTATCCCTTAATAGATGCGGTGGTTTAGCTCCAACTACACCAGGAACTTTACTACCATCATCTAAAATGATATCCATGTGTTGAGAAATCATTACTACGGGATTAATTGATCCTATAGAAATCATTTTTATTAATCCTTTATTAGTAACTTCTTCAACCATAGCTCCAACTTCATCCATATGCCCAGCTAGCATAACAGTAGGACCATCTTTATCTAAGTTAATCCCTCCAAAGATAGAACCTAAATTATCATAAACTATCTCTTCAGAATTTGGTTCTAAATGTTTTTTCATATAAGCTCTTACATATTTTTCATGAGATGAAACTCCTGGAAGAGATACCAAATCTTTATAATATTTTTTCATTAAAATCTCCTTTATATATTGCTTTTAAATAAAAAATTAAATTCCCTTTTTCTACAAAGCGTTGTTCAAATTCTGTTTGAATATTGTCTTTAGGAAGACTTTTATATAAATTTAAATTTATATCTTTTATATAGAAACTCTTGTGATTATTAAACTGCATTAATGAGTATTGAAATAGTTTGAAATTATCTGTTTTCATTTTAATACAGCTATTTTCTTTAAGAATATTTTCATATCTCTTTAAAAACCTAGTACTTGTCAATCTTCTTTTTGCTTGGCGTTTCTTAGGCCAAGGATCAGAAAAATTTAAATATATTAAGTCTATTTCAGAATGGCTAAATATTTCATCAACTCTTTCTGCATCTATTCTTATTAATCTAACATTAGGTAAAGGATTAAGTATAAGTTTTTCTAAAGCCCTTATTATTACTGAGTCAAACTTTTCAATTCCAATAAAATTAATACTAGGATATTTTAAAGCAGATTCATATATAAATTTACCTTTTCCACAACCTATTTCTAAATGAATTGGATTCCTATTATGAAATAATTCATTCCATTTTCCTTTATAATTCTCTGGATTATCAATTACAATATCATTATTTTTTTTTATTGTTTCTTTAGCATATCTAACATTGCGAAGTCGCATATTATTCTCCAGCTAAGCGTTCAATGCTTTCTGCATATATCGCAATAGCAACCAACATTTTTTTGATATTTAATCTTTCGTTTGGTTGGTGTGCTAATTCG